>NZ_JACFSK010000001.1:2100000-2225673 GCF_016100455.1 Bartonella sp. M0283
AAAAAAACATCACAATTACCCAAGCGTCTTTTCTACGTCTGGTTTGGTGATGATATGCCGGCAGATGTCCATGCCTGTATCCAGACCTGGAAACTCGCCATGCCCGATTATGAGATCATCAAAATCGGTGAAGAAAAATCCAACTGGTTTGATTTTAAAGAAGCACTTAAAGAATGCCAATGGTTAAAAGCAATTTATGACCGCAAATTATGGGCCTATGTAGCAGATTATGTGCGTATGAAAGTTTTGTATGACCACGGTGGCATTTATCTTGACACCGATGTAACCGCTTCAAAAAGCTTTGATCCTTTGACATCTGAATCTTTATTTATGGGATTTCAGTCACCTACAGAAGTAAATGGTGCCATTTTAGGAGGTATAAAACATCACCCCTTTTTAAAATCCATGCTTGATTATTATGAAAAGAACGAGATCTTCAAGGGACCGCGACATCTGTTACCAGAGATAATGACATATATCCTGAAAAGGGATTATAACTTTGCTCCATTCGATAGTCGTCGTGCTCCCGATGTAACCCGTTTATCCGATATAATTATATATCCCGAAGAGACATTTTATCCGTTTCGTTATGACGAAAAATTCACTGATAAATGTATAACAAAAAATAATTTTTGCATCCATTGGTGGAAAGGCAGCTGGCGATCGGAAGAAGATCGGGAATGGTTAAAAGATGGTCGTTTAACTTATTTAGAAGGAATTATGCAACGTCCGCTTCAACCGCAAAAAAATGTTAATCCGAAATGGTTATATTTTGTCAAGCAAACGCCCAATAAAACAAAGTATTATATTTTCGGAATCCCGTTCATTGTTGTAAGAAAACCGTCCCACAAAAAGTATGTTTATCTTTTTAATACAATTCCTCTTTACGGCAAATAACAATGACTCCAGCAATATCCGTTATTATACCGGTTTACAATGTTGCTCCATGGTTGCGTGAATGCCTTGATAGCGTTGTCTCACAATCCTTTAGAGACCTGGAAATCATTATTGTTGATGACGGCAGTACTGATGAAAGTCCTCAGATTATTGCCGAATATGCATCTCAAGATAAAAGAATTACCGCCATTCGGAAGCAAAATGGTGGTTTGGGTGCGGCAAGAAACACGGCAATCCCTCTCGCAACAGGCGATTACATTGCTTTTCTTGACTCGGACGATAAAATTCGTCGGGATGCGTATGAAAAGCTTTATGAACCGGCTAAAAAATACGATTGCGATATCGTGTATTGTCAAACAGCCTATCTAGATGACCAAACCGGCAATATCACCGAGCAAGACAATCAGACCGCACTTCCATTGTTCAAAAAGTTCATAGGAACACATCATTCCTTTTCTCTTGAGGAGATCGAGCCTGAAAAAATCTTTTCCTATGATTCATTTGTTGTCGCATGGAACAAGATCACCAAACGTTCGCTCATTGAAAAAATTAACGCACGTTTTCCTGAGCGTCTTATTTTCGAGGATATGCCATTCTATTTCAACACGCTATTGAACGCGAAAACGCTTTCTGTGGTTTGGGAGCGACTGATATATTATCGTATCAACCGGAAAAATTCGATTATGAATGCCAGCAATAGACAAGGCGAAATTGTCGAAATTTTGCAGACAATTGCACGTGAATTGCAAGCGACAAAATCCCGCACAGGATATGATTACAAAAACGCGCTGAGCCCCTTTGCCTATCAGGAACTCTGTTACAAATTCAAACAGATCGACAGAAATAAACTTGGAAGGCAGGTTCTTGATCAAATCTTGACGGTTGACGATAGAAAGCGCTTTGAACAGGAAATGCTTCATAAAACATCATTTGTTTCAAAATTGATGTCGAAACTGTCAAGACACAAAAAATAGGAGCTTGCCGCGAAAGGCCGACATTCGCGCATCGATTTTATTTATAAACCGCAATATCGGCTTGGTTTCGGTTTCGGTTTCGGTTTCGGTTTCGGTTTCGATAAATTATAAAATTTCTTCATTCAAAAGAAGAAGGCTGTCGGTCGAGCTGCCAATGCTCTTCAACAATATAAGGCCCGCCGCCAATCGACTCATGTGAAGACATCATCACAAAGCGGTTAACCGGGAAATACCCCGTTTCAAAATGTCCATGTGAAGAGAGATAGGGCAATAGATCATCAAGCTTCACCTGTTTCAAGCGAGCAATTGTCACATGAGGAATATATTTCCCTTTATCCGATTTGAGGCCAAGCCTTTTGGCAATACGATCAATGTCGCTTTGCAAAAGCAATAATTCCTCGCATGGCTCTGCGCTTGCATAAATCGAATGCGGTGTTTTTGAACCGAAAACATCAATTCCTTTCAGTCGCAAATTGAAGGACTTTCTTTCAATGTGATCAAATGCGTGAACGAGTTCGTCAGCTATCTCGTTGCTCATGTCACCAAAGAAGCGAAGGGTAATATGATAATCTTCGACTTCAATGAAACGCGCACCAGGTAAACCGCCACGCAACAATGACAAGGACAATGCGGCATCATGCGGCACTTCCAATGCGGCAAAAAGTCGGGGCATTATGATTCCTTACGCGCTGACATTGACGATGAGATGAACGCCGGAAGACCATTTCCGGCAAAAACACTATTCCTCGCTTTAATAATCTTTTTCATAGAAAACACCAACACTTGAATCGCCTTGTGCGCCAAGTGCGCCTTTGGCTTTCAAGTTTTTGGAAATATCCAGATTAACTGTTCCCTTTGTATTGCCACCAGAGCCAGCTTCGACACCGAGGTAGATGTTATCGCGAATATAGCGACCCGCTTTAACACCGGTATTTCCCTGTTTATCTGTCACAACATCAAGATCATCAAGACCGGTGGTCGACCGTAAGGAACCAAGAAGCGACGTATTGGTAACACCGGCAAGTTCCGCAGCTGCAGAAGCGAGCTGCGCAATCTGGAAGGGTGACAGTTCGCTGATCGAACGATTAAAAATCAAACGGGCTAAAACTTCATCCTGAGGCAAGACAGGTACCGAAGTAAATGAAACACTCAATGCATTGATCGTACCGCTAACAGTTACCGTTACTGTAATGTCACTTCCTTGCGTGGTCGCAACAAAGTTGACTTCAGGGTTAAGATTGCCAACAAGTGTCACCGTTCCTTCTGTGAAGGTAAGCCTTTGCGAAAGAATTTCAAACCGGCCCCGCATCATTTGGAACCCGCCGACAGGATGGATATCATTGACCGGACCGAACAAACCGATTTCGCCACCCAATTCGACATCAAGCCCCATGCCGCGAACGAAAATCTGGTTCGGTGCACGAATATGCAGTTTTAGCTGAACAACAGAAGGTTTTGCGGGTGCCGTTGCAACTTTGTTTTTGCCGGTATCGATTTTTGCGCGCTCAAGCGTTGTTTCGATATCTTTCGTAAGATGTTTATGTTTGACATCAATAAGAGCAGCCCCTCCGAAACGATCCGGAACGGTAATTTCGGCCTTCTCGATTGTAAGATCACCGCCAATCACCGGATTATTCAACAGCCCGCCCGTCACTGTTAAAGAACCATCAACAGTCGCAACAACCATCTCTCCATCGCTATAGCGTGTGTGATTGAGGCGAACGGTCATATCGGCGGGCATTCCGGCAGCAAAATCTGTCGAGATAGAACCATTGGCAGAAATTGTTCCTCCAGCAGATGATGAAGCGTTGGCACGGTTGAGCACAATGCGCTCGCCACTCAAACCGGCATCAACAACAATATTGTTCAGCCGTAAATTGCTTTGGGGGTCAATGAATGTGCCATTTGCAAGAGCAAAATGACCATTCAACTCTGGTTTTGCGAAAGAACCTCTAACGGTTGCATCAATATTTGCCGAGCCGGAAACTTGGGTCCCACGTTCGGCAAGAAATTGATTGACAATTCCCATAGGAGCAGCGCCTTTGACATGAAGATCAATGCCATCGCCTTTTAGTGGAATGCGGCCATTTGCCGACATATTAAGTCCTTGCGGCCCGTTTGCATTGAATTGTTCAAGATTAAGAACATTATTTTCATAATGCGCCTCAGCATTCAAACTGATTGGCGTAAGGCCGTTTTTTGCCAACAGATCGGCTCTCAAGCCTTGACCTGAAAGATTGAATGTTGCCGTCGGAGCTTTCAATTGTCCGCCAATATGGGCGTGACCGGAGATGGTGCCGCCAAGATTCTGGTTGGCGACAAAACTGTTTGCGAGAGTAACAGGCAAATTTTTCAAGCTTATATCAAGATCAAGATTTCCTGCATCCAGCGGAACTTTGCCACTGGCTTCAACATCAAGGCCGGAACCGGAAATTTTTGTATCAACATTGACCGATTTGCCATTGGTTCTGCCTTTGGCATCAAGTGCAAATGGTGCGATCTTTTTATCTTTGAGAAGGCCTATTGACAGACCTTCACCTTTAATATCAAAGGCGACATCAGGTTTATCCGGCGTTCCTTTTATACCGGCTTGACCGGTTAAAGTACCGGTTGCACGAAGATCCGGTTTTATCAGATTGGCAAGTGAAACGGGCAAATGATCCATTTGCAACTCTAAATCGAGTTTCGCCCCGCCATCGCCTTTAATCGAAAATTTCCCGCCATTCACATCCAATATCAAAGGCGAAATGTGGTAGCTATTATCAAACAAAATCACAGAAGCCGGATTTAATAGTTTCGCATGAACTGTATCCTGCGTAACATTCAAAGAATCCAGCGTGATCGTGAGCCGCCGATTATCTTCTTGCCCGTTTTGCGCTTCATCCCCGTTTGCCGGATAGATCAACCGACCGGCAAGATCGGCCTTGATATTATTTTGGACATCGGCAGAAACCTGGAAAGCGGTTTTCCCATCCATATCTTTTGCTGTCGCTTTAATTGTATTGACGACAAAATTGGCAACGCGAATATCCGAAGCATTGACAAAACCATTGACACGGAAAGCACCTTTCGGGTCATCCAGCGTCAAATTCATATCAAGGCTTTCAACATGATTTTCGCCAAAAACCAGCTTATCAATATGGGCTTTCAGACGACCGCTCTGTTTTCCTTCATTTTCACTTAAATTAAAGTCACCTGTCATAGTGCCATGACCGTCGGTGAGTAAAAGCGCGCTCAATGTTGAAATATCGCTTGCATCAATATGGATATTGCCGTCAATCAGCCCTTCCAGATTTTGCTTCAGATTGCCGCTCACATGGGTTTCGCCGACAAGAATGTCGAGATTATTCAGACTTTTGAACTGGTCATTATCGGAAAAACTTCCGCTTAGTTTCAGTTTTTCACCCCCGAAAAGGCCGCTGCCGTCTACATAACCACTCAAATAGGTGGCAACAGGAGAGGTGTTATCAAGAACGGCATTGGCAAAAATTGCCGTATCCTGCATTTTCTGACCCGACAAAGTAGCTTCTTTGATCTTTGCTCCAAGACTTAAAGCAACAAGACGGTTATGGCCACGGGCAGCACCTTGCAATTGAACTGCCCCATGCATACGGGAATTGACGAGATTAAGGTCGGAAAGATCAAGCTGATAGTCCATATCGGCTTCATCACTTGAGAAACCGCCATTCGCTTCAAGCTTGATATGGTCGTTACCAAGCAAAAATTGGCGTGTTGTAATCCCGGTTTCGTCGCGTTTTATTCCGCCCGATAATCTTACATTGCCGGCCAACAAACGATCAAGCGTCTCATTGCCGGTTTTCAAAGCCACGGTTTTTCCGGAAAGGTCAAGATCGAAAGAACCACCGACAAGATCGATTAAGCCATTTGCCTCGATATCGGCTGCCCCCGAAAGCGGTTTTCCGCTTAACATCGCCAACGGTTCCAATGTATCGGCTTGAATACCGAGATTCCCTTTGAATTGAAACTTCTCGATTTGCCCTTTCAGCCATAAAGTGAGCCCGTTAGCCGAAAGATTGACAGTGCGTATAGTAACCGGCTGATGGGCAAGAATATCGGCATCGACTTTCAAATTGACCGATTTTCCCAAGGCATCCGAAATTTTGCTCTTCGGCGTTGCCATGCCGTTGATTGCGCCGGTAATCTGCAACCCGACATGACGATTATTGACGTCATCAAGATTTTCCGAGTCGCCCCCCATATCGACAGTTACATCGTGGGCAATGAAATTTTCGTTTGCGAAGTTGTTGGCGATAAATTGGCCACTCCACATAGAGCTTTCATTGCGTCCATAATCGATATTAAGAGCAATATTATCAGCACGTGTCTTGCCTCCGGCGACAGGCAAAATAATTGACTGACCGGTTTGCGCTTTGACCGATGCTTTTACCGCCAAACGGCGTAAAAAACCGTCTGACAATGTTTCTGCATTTGCTGCTATATGAACGCCTTCACCATTGATCGAAAATTTGTCAAGACGAAAGCCGCCGTCCTTTTTCAGCAAGGCTGCCAGTTCAAGTTCCGTTCTTGCCCCGAAAAATGCCCGATATTCGTCCGGCATCAAAAGAACAATCGGCCCCGACAGGTTAACATTTATCGATTTTCCGCTTTCTGTGCCCTGAAGCTTGAATTTGCCATTCAATACCGGATCGGCGCCGGCTTTCATGGCAAGACCGAGTTCAAAATTATCCAGTGGTCCTTCGCCTTTTGCAATCAAAGCAACGGCGGGGCGATTCTTTATTTTTAACAGATTGGCAACAATGCCGTTTTCCGGCTCCGAGACTTCAATATCGATTTTTGCCTTATTGGTACTGTTTGAAATATTGGCCAATACATTGAAATTGCCGGCTTTATCCAGACGTTTCATGACGAGTTGGGCTGCGAGATCACCATCGGCAAGAGTTATACCGCCTTGCAACGAAACTTCGGAAGGAAGGCCGAAAAGCGCCTCTCCAAATGTGACTTTCTTTGCATCAAGTGATTTGATGCTTATCGCAACTGGCAAGTCCGGTATAGAAAAACCCTTGGACTGGGGACTGGGGGCCGAAGAATCAGGCAAAGGTTTCCTGAAAATATCAATCTTCTCGGCTGACAATTCATTAATAGACACTTGTCCGCGCAATAGTGCCAAACGATTCCAGTCAAGCTTGGCATTGGTGATTTTGAGCCAGACACCTTGTCGATCGGCAATCGTAATCGAGCCGATTGTGGCGTTCGACGATAAAGCCCCTTCAATGCCGGCAAAACGGATTTGCCGGTTAGGTGAGGAAATTTTGCTTTCAATGAATGACAAAACCCACGACTTTTCGGCCGCATCCGTATCATGACCGGCGGGTGAAGAAGTGTCGGCAAAGCTTGCTGTCAAGCCTGCAAAGATCAGGAACAATGCGGTCATAAAAGCTGAAAGTGATAAATTTTTCATCATCAGAACGCCTGCCCTATGCCGATATAGAAACCTAAATCAGGGTCGCCCACTGCACCATCGAGAGGTGTTGCCACATCAAAACGCAATGGTCCGAGCCCTGTCATATAACGGACACCGATACCGGCACCGACTTTGGTATTTTCGGAAAAATCCGGTGTGGAATCAGCCCCGACGACACCGGCGTCGACAAAACCGACAAGACCGATTGTATCGGTCACCATTGTGCGCAGTTCCGCCGACCCTTCGACAAGCGAACGACCACCAATTGTATCACCGGTATCGGTTCTGATACCGATATTGCGATAGCCATAACCGCGCACAGAACCACCGCCACCGGCAAAGAAAAGCATATCAGAAGGGATTTCGCGCGCTTCCGGACCGGTAATCGAACCAATCTTTGCCCGTGTTGCAATAACATAGCGATCTTTCGCATCAAGCGAAAAATAGGAACGGCCTTCCAATGTCATCTTGCCGATAAAGTTTCCATAATGAATTTCGTAGATCGGCTCCAGAACCGCTTCGCCATAAAGGCCGTGTTTCGGATTGGACTTGTTGTCACGACTATCATAAAGCAATCCTCCCAAAAAACCGACCGGTGTAAAATCGCGATTGCCGAAATAGTCATCTTCCGACTTGGTTTGGGCGGCATTGAAATAAATCCGCCCTGACAGCTCATCGGTGAATATATGTGTCAAACCGAGCTGTCCGGTAATACCTGTGGTTGTATAATTATCAAGAACCTCACGCTGCCCTTTGAGGCTTGCAACGAAATCGGTGTCCGGCGTAATAACACCAGGACGGGTGAAAGTGGTTCCCAAAAGATAGCCGAAGTTTTTCGGGTTATAGGAATCATCCTGACTGCCACCAATGCCGCTTATCTTGGCATCAAAACGCAAGCGTTCCGCATGGCCGAAAAGATCGCGATGCATCCAGTAAGCTTCAAGACCGGCGCCATCAAGTGTCGAATAGCTTCCACCAACGCCAAACCGGTGAAGCGGACGTTCCTGTACTGTAAGATTGAGTGGCAAACTGCCATCATCCTTGATCTTATCTGCCTCCCTCACATTGGCCGCCCGAAATACATCAAGACGCGCAAGCCGCTTATTGGCTTTGGCAATATCATCGGGGTCATATTCCTGCCCCTCTTTTAATCCGGTCATCCAGGCGACATAGGCTGAATCCATGCGGGGCTTGTCGCTGACGTTTTTAACTGTCAAGGGACCGTAATGTGCCTTTTGACCGGGCTGAACCTCTATATTGGAATCGATAGTGCGAGTGGCGTGATCGGCAACAACATCACGGTTTTTTACGCTTGCCTTGGCATAACCTTGTTGCCGCCACCTTTCGATGGCAAGTTGTTCCGCCTTGAAAACAGAACCGGATTTTGCAACATCCCCTGACGCATATCCAGAATCGGCCGGAAGAGGAACTTTGTCTTTCTTGTCGTCGGTTTTTGGAGCGAGATCATGAACGCTTGCAACACCGAAATGATATTGCGGTCCGGTATCGATTGTAATGACAATATCCGATTGGTCGGGCAATTCTGTATCGGGACGGATATTGGCTGCCTCCGCACCGTTCACCTGAATACTGATTGTGCCGCCGTAATAACCTTCGGCATAAAGGGCAGCCAGAATTTTCCTGTAATCACCGCGCGCTTTAGCCAAAAGTCCGGCAGAACCGGAGGCTGGCTTATCATCGTCTTCAACAAGAGATGACGCTGCCTTGACAATTTTTACGCCCCCTTCGGGTGCATTCGGAGCATTGGTAACTTTGACCTTATAATGTTTGGGGACACCGATAACATCGGCATTTTTATCAGTCTGGTCTTTTTTACCCCATAAATGGATACCAAAGAGATCAAAAGCATTTGCTTCTTGTGGTTGATAAAAAGTCAGCGCAACGCAGGTCATGAGAGCGACAAGAGCACTCTCTGCCTTCAACCTCGATTTTGTAACTGACATTACCAAAACACTTAACTCTTAACCGTCAAACTCTTCGTTTACCTGCTTATTTACCAAATATAACGCTCCAAAATTCAGAACCCACAATTTACTTCGCACTTTAACTTCGCGCTCATTAAAATTGCTGCTTGTTCATGCGTTAGCATAGGCCAGCGTTTAATCATATACTGACGAACATGATTTTGCTTCATTTTCGTCAAGGAAGTGTTAACCGGCAATTTGTGCCTTACCGTGGCGAACACCATAAAAATACTTGATGTTCATGAAATGTTCTTGATTTTTACAAAAAATAATGATTGTCTCATTTTGATACAACTGAAGTGAGAATAAGACAAATGGTTGCACGTATTACGACTGTTGCCTTTTCCGGCATTGAAGCTTTACCTGTCGATGTACAGGTCATGATTGCCAATGGCAAAATGGGGATGTCCATTGTAGGCCTTGCCGACAAGGCGGTTGCAGAAAGTCGCGAACGCGTGCAGGCAGCACTTCACGCCTGTGGATTGTCCATGCCGATCAAACGCATTACGGTCAATCTAGCACCGGCCGATCTACCCAAGGAAGGTTCCCATTATGATCTGCCGATAGCCGTCGGGCTTATGGTCGGAATGGAGCTTTTACCCCCTGAAATTGGGCAAAAATACGTTGTTATGGGGGAATTGGGACTGGATGGTTCTATCGCACCGGTGAGCGGTGTTCTACCGGCCGCCATGGCAGCCGTTGCTTCCGATAAAGGGCTGATTTGTCCGGAACAATGTGGTCCTGAAGCCGCGTGGGCTGGCTCCGACATTGACATTTTGGCCCCTTCAAGTTTGCTTGCTCTCGTCAATCATTTCAAAGGTTCGCAATTTTTGTCGCCGCCACAGCCACGCCAATATATTGTTCAGGATAATTTGCCCGATCTTGCCGACATAAAGGGGCAAAGTGCCGCCAAACGGGCACTTGAGGTTGCCGCAGCCGGACGCCATAATTTGTTGTTTGTCGGCCCTCCCGGAGCTGGCAAATCCATGCTGGCCGAGCGGTTACCTTCCATATTGCCGCCGCTTGATGCCCGCGAACTTCTTGATGTTTCGCTGATTGCCTCGATTGCCGGAGAAACAACGAACGGATCTGTTTCCATTCATCGACCTTTCCGTGCGCCCCACCATTCGGCATCCATGGCAGCTATGGTCGGCGGCGGCATTAAAGCACGCCCCGGTGAAGTTTCCCTTGCCCATAATGGTGTATTATTTCTCGACGAGTTTCCCGAATTTTCGCCACAGGTTCTCGATTCTTTGCGTCAACCGCTAGAAAGCGGGGAATGCGTTGTTGCGCGTGCCAACCGACATGTCAGTTATCCCGCACGTATCCAACTTGTAGCCGCTATGAACCCTTGTCGTTGTGGCATGGCAGGTGAACCTGGTCATGTTTGTGCAAAAGGTCCAAAATGCCAGCTTGATTATCAGGCACGCATTTCCGGACCATTGCTTGACCGCATAGATTTGCGTATTGATGTGCCGGCTTTATCGGCACTTGATCTTATCAAACCGGCGGAAGCCGAACCAAGCCGTGTTGTCGCCGAGCGCGTTAGAAAAGCACGAGATATACAGGCTAAAAGATATGCAGAACTGGGAATGCCCCAAATCCGCACCAATGGCGATTGTCCTGCAAATCTGATCGAAAAAGTTGCTGTTCTTGATGGTGCCGCAACAATATTATTACAAACGATAAGCGAAAAAATGCGCCTTTCAGCACGCGCTTACCATCGTGTCCTGAAAGTTGCTCGTACTATTGCCGATCTTGAGGGGGAGACGCATCTTACCAAACGCCATCTTGCCGAAGCGGTTTCCTATCGTTTGGGAAACGAGCGACTTGCAGCCGTGGCCTGAATTATTTTCTGAAATGTTGCCAATATTACTGAATATGTTGCCTGAAATATTGATGAAGTAAAAGACTATCATTTGTGCCTATGATGGTCTGTGCCATTATACATTCATCCGTTTTAAAACATCATAACAATCTTCCTGAATTTTTCAGGGAACAAATAAAATTTAAAGAAAGAAGTGTTTTTAGTGCCGGTGCGAGTTTTTGAATGTTTCGATCAGAAACAGAAAATTGCCTGCATCATAATTCACACCAATGCCACTATAATCCTTGGAAGAAAACCGGATTTATGTAACCACATTTATATAAATTCGCGGTATTCCGATTTTACCTGAAAAGATAATTAACCTATAATAAAATTATTAAACAAATTAAATTTCATTATAATTATAATAATTAGTAACAACTGAAAAATATTATATAAAATATTTATTTATAATATGAAAAAATACATTTTTATTCATTATCACATCATGAAACAAACCAAAGAATTGAAGATTAACCGATGGACGGACTTCCACCTATTTAAGTCATGACAATGGTTTTCTCTCAATCCTGCAAAAAGCAGGAGCGAAATTTCGCAAATATCAAAATTTCGCAGATATTTCGCAGATATAAAGACAGTAGCATTATCGAAGACCGGTTGGACAAAAGTTTCAATGAAAATCGCGGGACTTTGGCAGAGCACGGAACTGACGGGGATGGCGGGCAACAGGTTCACTTTCAATTGCTGCAAAATGTTCGGGAATTTCGCTCAGATTGATAATATCCATACTTCTATCTTCAATATAAGAGGCAACAAGATGGGTAACACCGGAAGAATCCCGTTGTATTTTACCTGTTATCAATAGAAGTTTTCCCCCCATGACCTCGCGGCGAAAGCGCGCCATTATTTTTGGCCAAACAACAATATTGGCAATGCCGCTTTCATCTTCCATTGTCAAAAAGACCACACCCTTGGCGCTGCCGGGCTTTTGCCGGACCGTAACAATACCGGCAATTGTTGCAGAAGATCCACCTGCAATTTCCATTGCTTCATGACAGGTAAGCACTCCCTTTTTTGCCAGATCTTTTCGCAAAAAACTGACCGGATGGGCTTTGAGCGACAGTCGCGTTGTTTCATAATCGGTAATAACATGTTCGCTCAATTTCATCGGCGTAAAGATAAGCGGCTCTTCCTCACCGAGATCGGATTGTTGAGCTGCCGCAAATAATGGCAAATTTCCATGATCGGGCAAACGGCGCACTGCCCATAAAGCTGAACGCCGCTCTTTATTGATACTTAAGAAACAATCGGCATCGGCAAGAAGTTCAAAGGCGCGTTTTGGTAACATCACCCGACGATGCAATTCTTCAATCGAAGAAAACGGTCCTTCGGCCTGTTGAAGTTCGATTCTTTTTCCCCATTCAATGGCAAAACCGTTGATTTGGCGAAATCCCAATCGCAAAGAAAAACCGTTGCCGTTTTTTTCCAGACAATGGTCATAATGGCTATGATTGACATCGACCGGTAAAACCTCGACACCATGATTGCGGGCATCCCGAATAATCTGGGCGGGGGCATAAAATCCCATAGGTTGGGAATTAAGAAGAGCAGTCGCGAAAATTTCCGGATGATGACATTTGAGCCAAGCCGAAACATAGACAAGATGGGCAAAGCTTGCAGCATGGCTTTCAGGAAAACCATATTCACCGAAACCTTCAATCTGCTTGAAACAATTTTCGGCAAAATCGCGCTTGTAACCTCGCCTCACCATTCCCTCGACCATTTTTGCCCGCATGGTATGAATGGTTCCAACCCGCCGGAATGTTGCCATGGCACGACGCAAAAGATTGGCTTCATCGGGAGTAAATTTGGCAGCTTCTATAGCAATGCGCATTGCCTGTTCCTGAAAAAGTGGCACGCCCAAGGTTTTTCCCAAAACACGTTGCAATTCGTCAGGTGGACCGAATTGTGGTGAAGGTGAGGGATAAACAACCTTTTCCATATGGTTGCGACGGCGCAAATAGGGGTGCACCATATCGCCCTGTATCGGGCCGGGGCGGACAATAGCCACTTCAATGACCAGATCATAGAATTGTTTCGGTTTCAATCGCGGCAACATGTTCATTTGTGCGCGGCTTTCAACCTGAAAAACTCCGATTGAATCGCCTTTCGACAACATTTTATAGACGCTTTCATCTTCCTGCGGCACATCATGCAAGCCAAGGCTGATATTTTTATGACGTTTCAAAAGATCAAAAGCTTTGCGGATCAAGGTCAACATACCCAAAGACAGAATATCGACCTTCATCAATTTGACAGTGTCTATGTCATCTTTATCCCACTCGATGAAGCTGCGGTCTTTCATGGCAGCAGGGCCGATCGGCACGGTTTCATCAAGCCTTTGCTCAGTCAAAACAAAACCGCCGACATGTTGTGACAAATGCCTTGGAAAGCCAACCAATTCATGAGCAAGACGTAGTGTCAAACCAATCATCCGGTTTGTCGGGTCGAGTCCTCTTTGAGCAATTTCCTCATCGCTCACTTTCTTGCCGGATGTACCCCAGACAGTCGAAGCGATGGCTCCTATAATATCTTCGCTCAAGCCCAAAGCTTTGCCGACATCGCGAATGGCACTGCGACTGCGATAACAGATCACCGTTGCAACAATTGCAGCTCTATGGCGACCATAACGGCGATAGATATATTGCATCACTTCTTCGCGCCGCTCATGCTCGAAATCGACATCGATATCGGGTGGCTCGTTACGTTCTTCGGAAATAAACCGTTCAAACAACAGATCAATCTGTTGCGGATTGACATTGGTAATGCCCAAACAGAAACATACTGCCGAATTGGCAGCCGAACCGCGCCCCTGACAAAGAATGCCTTGTGATTTTGCAAAACTGACAATGTCATAAACAGTCAGAAAATAGGGAGCATAGCGAAGCTTCTTGATAAGCTTCAATTCTTTTTCCAGAAGTGGTTTTACGTTGTCATAAGCAGTTTTTGGAAACCTTTCAGCCATGCCTTTCCAGGTCAATTCTTCCAGATAGGATTGGGGCGTTTTACCGGCAGGAACCGGCTCGTCAGGATAGGAATAGGAAAGATCATCAAGTGAAAAGGAAATGGGGGCTACAAAATCATCTTGCGCCTTGATTGCTCCGGAAAAATTCCGATAAAGCCGTTCTATTTCTTTTACAGGCTTCAGATATTTTTCGCTATTGGCTTCAAGAGCAAAGCCGGCTTCGTCAATTGTTTTATGAAGGCGGATTGCTGTCAGAATATCTTGTAAAATGCGCCTTTCTTCACTGTGATAGAGAATATCGGCAGCAGCAATGAGGCCGACGTTAAAGTTTTTGGCCATTCTTGCCAGATATTCGCCATAGCGGGCATCCTTGCCGGTAAAATTCATCGGCAAACCAAGAAAGACTTGACCCTTTGCCACCTGTTGCAAGTTTTTCAACGTGTCTTCCAGTTTTTCGCCATCTGTAACAATGATCTGGAAACCGCGCGCACGAAACAAAAAATCTTCAAACTTTAATTGGCAGGCTCCTTTTTCGCCGGATTTTACTTTTCCTTCGCTTAGCATCCGGCACAACATGCCATAAGCTTTTCTGTCTCGTGGATAGACAACAAGATCCGGCGTTTTATCCGAAAACACCAGCCGGCAACCGACAAGATAGCGGAAAGAAGGGTCTAGTTTCAAAACTTCCCGTGCCATGGCAAACCCGCGAACCACACCCGCCAATGTGTTTTCATCGGCAATGCCGATACCGGCATAGTGAAGGCGCGCCGCCTCACCCACCAGTTCTTCGGGATGGGAAGCCCCTTTTAAAAACGAAAAATTGCTTCTTACAGACAATGCAAACATGTTGACGCCTTATTTTGTCTGGTCGTTTCCTTGCTGGTAGATTCTTCAACCGGACGAAAAGACATCTTCTTCAAAAAACCGAGCTTCCATTTGTTGAATAGAACGAGCCGGAATAGATGCCTTGGATTTTGCCTTAAAAACTTCTGGAAACTGAGAGATTTCAGGCAAATAAACCATGCAGAAACCATTTTGTTTGCGGATATTCTCCATAACGGAATAGCCAGAAACGTTCGCCATTTTCATCTTCCACGCGATAATAATCACGGTCGGGACCCGAATGTTTCCACCATTCGGCACTGATACGTTCAGGCCCTTCGGCAAGGCGGATTTTATGGACAACCCGTCGCCAGCGAAAAGAAGCTGGCGGATCATCCGGCAAAGCAGCAATAACATCAATGGGCTGTGGCGGGCAAAAAAGCCTGATAGGCCGTTCTGGCGGATTGGGATGAAGAGAGGAAAATCCTTGTGCCTTCAATTGTGCATCCAAAGCTTTCAAAGCTTCAGTATGCGGTTTATGGTGCTGCGCTACCCCCCAAAAAGCTGCATATTCGGGAATATGACTTTCTTTTGTACCGGCAACCAGAACATGATCTGCCCCCAGACGGGTTGAAAGCCGATCAACCAGTTGCCCGATTTCTGCCGGTTCGAGATCGTCATTGACAAGCTCTGTCTGAAGGGGGCGAAGGGGAGCGGAACGGCTTACCGAAAGTGCCAATGTATCATAGCCATATCCCGCATCGAGCGGTGTTTTCAAGCTTTTCAGCCGTTCCTCAAGAAGCGACAGAAATTGTACGGGGTCGCTCAAAGGGCGACCGGTTTCGATGCCTATCCGGTCAATATGTCCATCAACCCGATAAAGGATGATGTTTATCATCAAACACCCCAGACCGAGCTTCGTCAGACGCTTGAAAAATTCTTTTGCCAGAACAAAAAACTGTTTTTCAACCATTGTTACATCAATCAATGGCTCTTCCAAACGTAATGACAAATAAAGGGATGGGGGCGGGTTTATGAATGAAAGCGGTTCCTGTCTTTTTCCATAAAGCGCATCAAGGCGGGCAGGCAAAACTTCGCCAAAGCGCGCAGCCAGTGCTTTTGGTGAAACCGCCTGAATATCTTTGAGACAATAAAATCCGGCACGGCGAAGTGCCATCTGGACATCCGGCTTAGCTTCAAGTGCCGGTAATTTCAGCCGGTCCAATGTTAAAACAAAATCTTCTTTTGTAACAAAACGGTTGACACCAAAACGGGCAAAAGCCCGTGCGGCTGCCGGTGTTATTGTCAGTGCCGAGAGTGTCTCAAGCCCCAGCCCTTTATAATAAGCGGTCACTTTATCAAGCATCTTTTGTGGCCCCCCGAAAAGATGATCGCAACCTGTCACATCAAGTATCAAACCAAAGGGAAGGTTATAAGCTACAAGCGGGGTGAACCGTTCGGCATTTCGGGCAAGATATTGAAGATAGTTCTTGTCGGCCTCTTCTGCTTCATTGACTGTTTCTATTCTTTCACAAAGGCTGCGTGCATGAACCAGAGAAAGCCCCGGATAAAGGCCGGCCTGTGTCGCCGCCTCATTGACATGAGCGAGCCTCAGTCCGTGGACAGAACGGCCAACAATTGCAAAAGGTTTTGTGAAATCCGGTGCTTTTTCAGGCGGCAAAACCGTCTTCAGACGGTCTATCGGCAGGCGAGGAAAAGCGAGTGCCAAATAGAACCGGCCGTTTAAGCCGTATTTCTTGGGGTTTTGTAAAAATCTGGTCATGGATGTTCCATTGCATCAACCAATGTCCGGTATATCCGGCCCTATTTCGCAAAAGTGTGACATCGTAATTTGTTAGTCCCGGTGCTTTTGCACCCGAACTTTCAGAAGGTGCTGCTTTGATTTGCCAACGTGTAGCAGCATTGCTGTTTTTCAAAGCTTCTTTGCCAAGCACCAGAACAACCGGTGAATGTGCTTTTTCTGCTGCCAGATGCAAACGTCGGGTGGCTGTAAAATCAAGCGCCCGACAGGCACCCGAAAGGCTCAATAATAAACCGCCCACTCTGGACGTTGCCAATGCATCATCAGCCGCTTTCAAAACATCTTCGGCCTTTTGACAACGCACCAGAATAAATCGCGCCGGATCAAGCCCGAAAGCAGAAATACCGACAGGATAAGGAATGCCATATTCTATTTCTGTGCTTTCTTCTTCCAGCCAGATGAAAGGGCAGTTTGCCTTTTCATTGAGCTTGAGAAGACCGAGAGAAAAACCGGTTGCACTATTCATGGCGGCAGGACCGGAAATAACTTCATGCAAGGCATAAGAGGGAAATGGACCAGCCGAAAAATCCACCTCTTCGTGTCCAAGATAGAAATAGCCTTCGGGGAGAGCATGTTTTTCCTTGCCCTTTCTATTGTCATCCATAGAAAAAGCGACAGATTTTCCTTCCATGCGGGCAACAAGGCGACGTAATTGGGCTATATCCGGCATAAAAGACTCACACAATGTTCTTGTTTTGTTCCATTATGGAATCGAATATAAATCAGAGTCAAGAGCGGATTTTCGTAAAAGAAAGTGTTGCTTTCAATTTTCAAATTCGCCCCGATAACATTTCCCAAAAAGGAAAACTTGTAAAATTATCACGACTTCCTACTTCTATCATTGTTAAACAGCGTAGTTTAAGGACATTTCTGCGGACGGAATTTTAAGATGGATAAAACAACAATCGAAAAAATTTTGAAGCCCGAATCAGAAAAAACGCAAAAAAGTCGTGCTGCGAAAGTACGGGCGGCTTTCTGGAAAACAGTTCGCAAAGCAGCTGGACACATTCCTTTTATGGAAGATGTCGTTGCCAGTTATTACTGCGCATTTGACCCTCAAACACCGACACGTGTACGCGGCATTCTTCTTGCGGCACTCGCCTATTTTGTGATGCCTTTCGATCTTATCCCCGATATGTTGGCAGTTATCGGTTTCACCGACGATATCGCAGTTCTTACAATTGCGATTTCAGCAGTGCGCGCCCACATCACCGACGCACATTATCAAGCGGCACGAAAAGCTCTGGAAAAGGGCCCGATTGAAACGCCCGAAAAATAGTTTTTCATTAAAATTGTAATTTCCGGACAAAACTTCACTTTTTGGTAACCATAAACTAGTCAAAATTGCATGTAACACTGAAAGCATGTTGTGAGAATGATATGCTGGTTTTTAAGAAATCGCCGGTTTGAAGCCATCTGGCTTTGCCAATAGAAAACAAAAAGTGAGCTGAGTATACGATGTTTGGAAAAATTTTTGTTGCTGCGTCTGTCTTGATTATGGGAGTTGCCGGAACTGCTTCGGCACAGACACCTACACGCATCAACCAATTTGATGCATGGGGAGCCTATTCTTATAAATCAGGAAACAGTACAGTATGTTATGTGCTTTCCGCCCCGATTACTGCAGAACCCAAATCGGTCAACCATGGCGATAATTATTTCCTCGTCAGCAAACGTGCCGGAAACCCTGTTACATATGAGCCGCAATTCATGGCAGGCTATGCCCTGAAGGACAAAGTTACTGTTTCTGTCGATGGCAAGAATTTCGAATTCTTTACCAAGGATTCCTCTGCCTGGGCAGCATCACCGGCAGCAGAGAGCCAACTTGTTGCAGCCATGAAAAGCGGTTCCAATCTTTCTGTCAAAGCTGTTTCCCAGCGTGGAACAAATACAAGTTATACCTATTCCTTGAAGGGAATTACCGCAGCTCTCAACGCTGCACAGAAATGCAAATAACACGAATTTTTCAATTTTTCCCCGTTTCGGCACTGCATCATGATATTGTCATGGTGCGGTGCTCGTTTTATGGCGCATAAGTGTGGTGACGTTGGCTTGCTTTTATGCTAAATCCGCCAAGACAGAACTTTATTCAGAGCTTTGGAAACTATGAGCGTATCCTACGATCTTAGACCTATCGGCGCGACGTCGCTTTTGCGCCCTGCCAGAATGGATGAAACAAAAGCATCCCTGATCGGCCTGTCGCGCGCTGAAATGGCAAGCGCGTTACAGGAGATAGGTGTACCGGAACGTCAAACACGCATGCGCGTGAGCCAACTTTGGCATTGGCTTTATGTACGCGGAGTTTCCAACTTCGACGACATGTTCAATATTTCCAAGGACATGCGGGAAAAAATGAAAAAACATTTTTCCATTGCCCGTCCGGAAATTGTCGAAGAACAGATTTCCAACGATGGTACACGCAAATGGTTATTGCGATTTCCTTCGCGCGGCGCCGGAAAACCTGTCGAAGTTGAAATGGTTTATATTCCCGAGGAGGGGCGTGGCACTTTGTGCATGTCTTCACAAGTCGGATGTACTCTTACATGTTCGTTCTGCCACACCGGTACCCAAAAGCTGGTTCGCAACCTCACGGCTGAAGAAATCCTTGGACAATTGCTGATAGCACGCGACCGGCTCGGCGATTTTCCGGATAAAAACACGCCAGATGGTGCCATTGTACCGGCAGAAGGGCGCAAAATTACCAATATTGTTATGATGGGAATGGGGGAACCGCTCTATAATTTCGAGGCCGTCAAAAAGGCACTGCTTATTGCTTCGGATGGTGAAGGGTTGTCGCTTTCAAAACGTCGTATCACATTGTCGACATCCGGCGTTGTACCGGGGATTTTCAAAACCGGTGAAGAAATCGGCGTGATGCTTGCTATATCGCTCCACGCTGTTCGCGACGAATTGCGCGATATATTGGTTCCTATCAATAAAAAATATCCTTTGGCGGAACTGCTTGACGCATGCCGCGCTTATCCGGGACTATCGAATGCAAAACGGATAACGTTTGAATATGTCATGCTCAAGGATGTGAATGACAGCCTTGACGATGCCAGAGGTTTGATCAAACTTCTGAAAGGCATACCTGCAAAAATCAACCTTATTCCTTTCAATCCCTGGCCGGGAAGCAATTACCAGTGCTCCGATTGGGAACAAATTGAACGGTTTGCCGATTTGATTAATCAGGCCGGTTATGCTTCACCGATAAGGACGCCGCGTGGACGGGACATTCTCGCTGCTTGCGGGCAACTCAAATCACAATCGGAACGTTTAAGAAAATCGGAACGGTTAAAACTTGAAGCCATGATGATTGCCGGACATGGTGACTGAAAATGGTGGCTCGAATAGGAAGTGACATGAAAAGTATTACTGCATTTCACATTACATGGATTTTAGTCGGTTGTATCTTTGCGGAAGCCGCATTTATGATTGTGCAAATTGGCTTGACGGTTCTTTTACTCGAGCATGATATAACATTGCACGATCTGTTATCGCCGAATAATCCTCTCTACGCCATTCCGCCCCATTTCATGATTGTGGGTGTCGTCTTCATTCTGGCGATTATCTATGGCGAACACCGGCATTTCTATAAGATGCATTATTATCTATTGGCTGCCGTTATCGCTGCTATCCTTTATTTTATTTCCCTATGGGCAACTGGAATGGCGCTCTCTTTCGGTGAAACTGTCATCAATCTCATCGCTGCACTTGTTTCGGGTGGCGTTTATTGGTGCATTACACCTCGTCGCTATAATCGTCGCTCGCTGGCAAGCCTCAAAAACAACTAAGCTTTGTAAATACATTTATGTGACCGGGTTTGCAAAATATGCATACCCGGTTTTTTAGTCTTGATTGTCCTGCTTTATATCGCCCGAATTTTTATTTTTTTGATCGGCAAATTTTTTAAAACGCGCGTCTGATCTAGTTTTCCAAGCCTGAACTTTTTTAAGCATCGAGATTACCCTTTGAGCCTGAAGATGACCCGACATGATGTTTTGTCGCGCTCTAACATTCAGGCCCAAACGAATACAACTTTTTAGCTTTTAAAATTAAAACTGATCTGATCAGTGATATCGGTTCAAAAAATTCCTAGCCTTTTTTAAGCTCTGTTATTTGGAGCGGACCGAGGACGTTAGACCTGCCAAAAGCCTTAAAACTGGTGAGAAGCTTTGAAACCGTTCAGGAGAATTGATATCCGCGAGCCAATAGCCGCTGATGGCGTTCGGCAAGACGTTCCTTCATCTTTCCATCTCTGACCATCTGGCGCAGTTTTTCAATGCGTTTATGCCGTAATTTTGGTGAACCACGCCGCACCATTGGCCATAAAATCCATGGCAAAGCGAAAATGTGGAACATCGCAAAAACAATAATCGTTGCCACTTTCGTAGCCATGAGATAGTGCCCGCGCGAGCGTAGGATATAATAGGGAATAGAGGCACAGATACCCACAATAACCGCCCACAAGGCCGGTATAAGAATGGCCAGAAGAAATACGCCGAATTTTCCGAGATTAATAAAAAATGTCAGGTTCCATGCATGAATAATCCAGTTTGATAAACCGAGAAGGCCCACCAATAACGCGCCATAGATGAAAAAAACAAACATAATGAGGAAAGTAAGCGGAGCGGCGATACCCGGCTCGCGAAACCGATCATCATTCTGATGGGCCAAAGAGGTCATTATTTTATCCTGCCATTGAAATTGCCTGACAACAAAACACAAATCCGGCGATGAAAGCCTATCAGCCACGTCTTTACCGGTCAACTCACGATAATTGGCAAAAGCTTTCCAGACAAAATTTTTCGGCAAAAAGAATAAAGTGCCCGCATGAGAAATTCATGCGGGCGTAAACCGGTAAATTATGCAGCGTTCGACGCGGCTGGATGCTGTGTCAAAAAAGTATGGATAGCAGCTGCATCACGCGTATTGCGTAATTTTTGTACCATATCACTATCACGCAAAACACGGGCAATTCTGGAAAGTGCCTTCAAATGATCGGCGCCTGCGCTTTCAGGAACCAGAAGCAAGAAAACCAGATCAACCGGTTCATCGTCGAGCGCTTCAAAATCAACCGGCGTTTCAAGGCGAGCAAAAACACCGACAATGTGGTCGACATTGGCAAGCTTGCTATGAGGAATGGCAATACCATTGCCAACGCCGGTCGAACCGAGTTTTTCACGTTGAAGTACTGTATCAAGCACTGTCCTCTCGTCGAGACCTGTCAGAGAGGCAGCTTTTTCCGCCATAATTTGCAAAACCTGTTTTTTGGAATTTGCCTTAAGGGCAGGAATAACCGCTTCCGGTGCAATCAAATCACTAAGATCCATGTGGTTTCCTTTTTTCCATCCCGAATTCTTTCTCAAGCTCGCGAAATCGAGCCAAGAACATCGAGGGTGTGGATAATCCCTTTTCCTCATAATTTGAAAAAACGGGGAAAAGGAATTTCCTTATTCAGGCTTTATTAGTAATGGATGAGGGGTCGATCCAGCCGATATTTCCATCAGCCCGCCGGTAGACAATATTGATTTTTCCATCAGCCGCATTGCGGAATACCAACACAGGATTATCCATCAGATCAAGTTCGACAACAGCATTGGCAACAGACATATCGCGCAATGTCATTGATGTTTCAGCCACGATTGTCGGGGCATAATCTTCCGGCAAGCCTTCATCTTCATCGGGCACCGGTTCCATAATATGATAGGCATATTCGGCAAAAGCGGTATTGTTATTCTGCTTGTTGCTGCGTGATTTCAAACGCCGTTTGTAACGACGAAGGCGCGTTTCCAGACGTTCTGCTGCCGCATCGAAAGCGCCTTGAGGATCTTGTGCCTGACCCGTTGTCTGTAACACCGCGCCAGAACTCAAATGCAATACGCATTCAGCTGAAAAACGCGAACCGGATTTGACAACAGTAACATGTCCTGTGACACCACCGGCAAAATATTTTGAAATCGCATCATTGATACGGTCTTCAATCCGCGTACGGAAAGCTTCACCAATATCCATATGCTTTCCCGAAATGCGCAAGCTCATTATAAACCTCGTTCATAATTCGTGATCTCTGCAGTTTAACGACATCTTCAAGCGGAAGCAACTCAAAGCGTGTCTTTTCCTGAAAAGACCGGATTACTGACTTGTTAAAGCCGGCTTCTAGTCATTTATCAACAATAAGTCAATCGACAAAAATCAATCTGTAGTTGTAGTGTTTTGGCGTTTCTTTTCTCTACGACGCAATACTGAAGACGAAATATTCATCATTTCTCTATATTTGGCTACGGTGCGACGAGCTATATCGATATTCTCTTTTTTGAGCATTTGGACAAGTGTATCATCCGAAAGCACATGATCGGCGGTTTCGCTGTCGATCAATTTGCGAATACGCTGGCGTACCGCTTCGGCTGCATATTGTTCCCCGCCATCTGCGGATTGCAGAGCCGCTGAAAAAAAGCTGCGCATTTCGAAAATGCCTCGCGGAGTTGCTACATATTTATTGGCTGTTACCCGACTTATAGTCGATTCATGCATGTGAACCGCTTCGGCTACCGTTGCCAGCGTGAGAGGTTTTAAAAAAGAAATACCCCGACGCAAAAATTCTTGCTGGTGACGGGCAATTTCGGCACTGACTGTGATGAGTGTGCGTTCACGCTGATCGAGCGCTTTGAGCAACCAGTTGGCATTCTGGTAGCAATTGCTGATGAAACTGCGATCGACATTGTCCTTTCCGATTTTGACAACATAATCGCGATGAATAACAAGTTTTGGCAATACCTCGCGATTGAGTTCAACGGTAAATTCACCATTCGGGTTCTCGGAAATAATCACATCAGGCACAACAGGGATTGGTGTCGATGCGCTATAAGCTGTCCCCGGTTTGGGATCGAGACTGCGAATCTCGTTTAATATATCGACAACTTCGCTTTCTTCGAGACCGGAAAGTTTGGCAAGCGTGACAAAATCGCGTTTAGCCAGAAGCGGGAGATTATCCAGTATTACACTGATCGCCGGATCAAGACGGTTTTGCCGTTCAAGTTGCAATGACAAACATTCGCAAAGTGAAGTGGCAAATATGCCCGGAGGGTCGAGCTGCTGTAAATGCTTCAGAATATTCTGAACCAATGTTTCTGAAACTGACAATTCATCAGCGACTTTATCAACCGAACCGGTGAAATATCCCGCTTCATCAAGTTCGGAAGAAAGATAGCAAGCAATATCGTGCTCCACTTTATTTTTGAATGCAAAGCCGATTTGCTCGGCAACAAAATCCTGTAAACCGGGTTTATATGCAACCGTTTCGACAACATTCACATCTTCGATTGGCGAAGATCCAATGAAAGAAGTCGTCCAATCGGATGAATATTCTTTTTCCCCAAAATGTTCTGGCGAAGACTTTTGCGAAAAGACAGCCTCATCGCCTCCATCGAACATATTGGATAATGTTTCCGGATCAGGTGTCTCATAGAGATTTTGATCGCTATCGATATTTTGCTCGAAATTTTCAGGTGCGCCAGCCGAATTGTCGAAAACATTATTGGTTTGCGCGTCACTATTTTTAATGGCTTCATTATCGGTTTTTTCTGTAAACTCTTGCCCATTTTGACGCTCGAGCAAGGGATTTTTTTCCAAGGCCTCCTCGATAAAATGTTCAAGTTCCGCGGCCGTCATCTGAAGAAGCTTGATCGATTGCATCAACTGGGGAGTCATCACCAATGATTGTGACTGACGAAGCTCAAAAGATGGTGACAGTGCCATAAACCTTATTCCTCCCCAATGGACCCCACGCGAAACGGCCAATGAACATCACACAAAACGAACCGGTTTTTGTAACCTCGATCGTTTAATTTGTTAAAATTCTTCTGTTCAACAGAAAATGGTATGATCCTTGCTTGTCAACTAAAAAATGAGAAAAATAACAAGCTTCCATCCTTGTCCGCGATTTCAGACTATCCAAGTCGGCGCAAAAAACTAAAATTATATGGCTTTCCCGAACCGCTTTCTCATGATCTTGTCGCCCGATTTTCTAAACGAAACAGCCTGATAAATAGCTTTTCGGGACACTTGGCCTTCCATTATATGGCGATCTTTAAAAGGTTATCCAAACACTTACACAGCGCGTTATGATAAGGCTAATAAGCGGTTTTTAAAAAAATTCCACGGCAATTCTTTTCCTCCCGAATTTTAACCTTTATCGGCAACAAAACGCTTTTCATTGTTTTGCTTAGGAAGAACCGGCAAAAAGCCTTCTATATCCGGATCATCAATTCAGATAAATTCTTGGCCGATATCATTTTATCCAAATGCCGGAAGCAACCGCCTATATCTTCATGTTTCTCCAATATGCGGTCGCCCCGTTTCAAAAGCTCTATATTGGAAAATCGTCCCCCGGAATTCGTCAACCTTCCAGAAAATGCGCTTTTTACGATAGTCTTTGAAATAACAAAAACCGGCCACCCCATTTATATTGTGTTTCAGGCTTATTATCCGTGTTTCTCTGCTCACGATTTTTATTTTCGCGAAAAATACAGTGCCATCGACCGACAATAGCTTTACCCAATCGTGAGCCGGTCCGGTCAATCTGTCAGAAAGCACGAAATTTTATATCGGGTTAAGGTTACACGCGATATAAAGATTATAGCGAGAATTGGTCGCCAAGATAAAGGCGGCGTACATCCGCATTGGTGACAATATCATCCGGCTGCCCATGGGTTAGAACCTGACCATCGTGGATAATATAGGCGCGGTCGACAAGGCCTAATGTTTCACGAACATTATGATCGGTTACCAGAACACCGATACCACGACTTTTCAAATGGCGTACCAATTGCTGAATATCGGCAATCGCAATCGGATCGATACCGGCAAAAGGTTCGTCAAGCAGCATGAAGTTCGGACGTGAAGCCAGTGCACGGGCAATTTCCAAACGCCGTCTTTCGCCGCCTGAAAGAGCCAATGACGGACTTTTGCGCAAATGTGCAATCTTGAATTCATCAAGAAGCGCGTCAAGCTCTTCCTCGCGTTTCTTGCGGTCTTTTTCGACCACTTCCAAAACTGCTTTGATATTGTCTTCCACTGAAAGCCCCCGGAAAATGGAAGCCTCTTGCGGCAAATAACCGATACCCAAACGTGAACGGCGATACATCGGCATATCCGTCACATCAAAACCGTCAATCTCGATGCTACCGCTATCAACCTCGACGAGTCCGGTCACCATATAGAAACATGTCGTTTTACCGGCCCCGTTCGGACCGAGAATACCGACAATCTCTCCTGCACGCACTCCGAAAGACACACCCTTGACAACTTTGCGCCCACGATAAGTCTTCGTTAAATCGCGAGCAGCCAGTGTCCCTTTGAGGCGTTCCTTCAGATTATTGCCCGAACTTTCTCCATAGGCGATCTGTTCAAAAGCCACTTGCGAATCACTTTGTGACATAAAACGCTCATTTTCCGTTTTGTTCGTTGCGATTCATAATGATCGATACACGACCATTCTGCCCCGCTGATTTACAGCTTTCAAGGAAAGCTTTCCCAGTATCCATATGGGCGGTCAATTTACAACCCGTCGCCACATTGTCACCATCTGCCAAAATGACGCGTTTTCCCGTCAAAACCATCAGCTTCGATTTACCATCGAAAACACCTTCATCACCGGTTGCAACCTGTGTGGCTGTTTTGATGTAAACTTTTCCCGAGGCTTCCATTTTCTCGACACCTGTCGAACCGAGACCACCGGCACCTGCTGCTGCCGGTTTTGCCGAAGCATTTTGGTTGGCATCTGTGTCTTTATCTTTCCCCTCGTCGGTTTTATCTTTCTTGCCATCTTCAGGGGCCTTGGCATAATGCACAATCAGTTTTGACGTTCGCAAAATACGGTCGCCCTGAACAACAGAAACATTGCCACTGAAAATAGCGACACCTTCTTTATCGCGCATTTCCAGATTATCGGCATTGAGTTCGACAGGCTCTTTTCCACCTGAAAGATTGACACCGAAATTTGTTTGTTGTGCCAATGACGGCGTCTGTCCGAGGCTCATGAAAGCCAATCCCGTTGCCATAACTGCACCAAGGTGAGAAAAGTACTGCTTTAAAGGCTTCATTTTATAATCCTCAAATAAACCGACACCGCTTTTTTAAAGGCACGCATTCATTCCTTATTGCGCATTTGTATTGTCGATGACAAGACTGACACCACGATTAAAGAATAACACTTGTCCATTATCACGTATTTGTAAACCGTTTGCCTTCAAATGTTGTCCACCGCGAACAATATCAACCGGCTGGTCGGTACTCAATTGGCTTGTCGACAAATTCACGTTAGCTGAATCGAGTTTGGCAACCATCCCGTCATTAGTTTTGATTTCGAACGGCTTATCAAATTGCAAGCGTCCGTTAACATTATCATAAAACGCTCCGACTGCATTGACAGCAGCTTCGCCACGTTGCCCGAGAGGAAGAGTGGCAATAATCTGCTGCAATTCTATCATGCCGGGATGACGGGGATCTTGAATGGCTTTGTTGGCTTTCAATGAATAAGGCTTGTTGTCCGATGTATAGCCTTCAAGCTTGGGGTCTGTCATTGTCAACTGCCCGTCGGTTCCCTGATCATTGTTTAAAATAACCAAGTCACTTGTGCGGGGTGTTGCAAAAAATGTGAACCAGGAAAAAACCAGCGCGATGACAATTGCAATGACGGGCAGCAGAAATTTCAATATGTGAACACGTACTGAATGACGCCGAGCAGCATCGAAAACAGCATCGGATTTATAACTTGCTGAAAAAATTTCCGAACTGTCGTCCATTATACCCCTAAAAATTTTTACCCGTTTTCGCGACAATAACCGCTACAAGAAAATTCCATATACCAGTTCAATATTTAGAGCAATTCTCATCGCTATTCAACATTTGCCGGATTTAATCGATTTCGCAGATTAACCGGAGGAAAAAGCTGGTAACACACTTATTTCTATGATTTTTATATGATTACGCATATTTTTTAACTAAAGAGCGTTGACGAAATGCGTTAGACAGACAATAAACTATCACGTCAATTATATTTTGTAATGTTGAAGGACAACTGGCAGAATTTTTAATCGGGAAGTTAAAATGCCTGCCAGTCATGGGACTATCGATCGGCGAATCGTCATTGGCCTTGGTTTTTAAAAAGGGGCGATCGTCACTGCGCCGATCAAAATTGGAGGCTGTCTTGATTAAGTCGGAACTTGTACAGATTATCGCTAACCGCAATCCTCATCTTTTCCAACGGGATATTGAGAATATTGTCAGTGCTGTATTTGACGAAATATCCACGGCTCTAGCCGAAGGAAATAGGGTAGAGCTGCGCGGATTTGGTGCGTTTTCTGTTAAAAATCGACCGGCACGTTCCGGTCGCAATCCGCGCACGGGGGAATCTGTTTCGGTTGAAGAAAAATGGGTTCCGTTTTTCAAAACCGGTAAAGAATTAAGGGACCGCTTGAACAACGAGTAACATCATGACCCTAAAGCAGATCGTTAGTCTGATCATATTGATCCCGGTTGGTATCATCCTGATTGCTTTTATCATTGCCAATCGGGCAAGCGTTGCTTTAAGTCTCAACCCATTTGATACAGCCGACACCAGCCTTGTCTATCATGCTCCGCTGTTTGTCTGGCTGTTTCTCGCGCTCATAATCGGCATCATTATTGGCGGAATAACTGTCTGGTTTACCCAACATCGCTTTCGTAAAGCCCTGAAAGATACACAAACCGAACTGCAAGGGCTTAAAATGGATATGTCGAAAAAACCGGATTTGACAAAAACAGATCTCACCGTTGTCGACCATTCCTGAATATCAAGCCTGTCGGGCAAGCAGAATTTTTTTACTCATTTTTCTTTTCTATTCACGGACTTTTTTTAAAATTTTAACCAGCGTCCTTGAACAAAAATACGGCGATTATAAGCGTGTGGCGGTTCAAACACTTTATGCGCATATTTTATTGTTTTTTGCCGGCTTTTTCAGGTCACCGTTATCCGTCGCTTTTGAATATTTGCGACACCAAAAATTGCTTTCGCCATTCAAGTTTCAGCAAAATTTCAGAAAAATTTTGAGAATTAACGGCTTATCTCCCGCACCTTTCAAAACCGCATAAACAAAAATTAAAAATAATAATCATGCTAAAATTGTATGTTCGTCGGATAATGACACACGGTGTCCGTGAGCTAAATCCTTCTTTCGAATGTGCAAGAAAACTATACCTTTTTGAAAAAGATGTTTTATAAACAAAAAACATCCTGAAATTTATTGGAAAACGCCCGATTGTGAAAGCACAACACCCAAAAGAAAAAAAACGCGGATTAAAAACATCGCGCAAAGGCGCTCCCTATAGTCCGAAAAAGGCCCTCGAAACAGGAGATAAGCCTGAAAGACGGAAAACTGTGCGCGCCAATAATTCAGGAAAATTTTATAAAGCGCACACACCGGACATTGTGGTGCAATCAGCCAAAGAGGTCGCACACGACAACAAGAATGGAAGCACAGCAAAAGTGCAAAGCCGCTTTTTACCACGCCCTTCAGGAAAAAGGCCCGAAGAAAAATTGCCGGTCATTCTCGAAACAACTGCAAGCGAAAATTATGCATTGATTGACAGCGGTAATGGCCTGAAACTTGAGCGTTACGGAAATTTGCGCATTATTCGCCCTGAAGGACAAGCTTTATGGCAGCCGGCATTAAGTGAAAAAGATTGGCAGGATGTCGATGCAATTTTTACCGGAAATACCGATGAAGAAGGCATGGGGCGCTGGAATTTTCCGAAACTTCCCCTTGGAGAGACATGGCCGCTTTCCTGGGACGGAATGTCATTTCTCGGCCGCTTTACGTCATTTCGCCATGTCGGGGTCTTTCCCGAACAAGATGCCCATTGGCGTTTTATGGAAGAACTTATTAAAAAAGCAAACCGTCCGGTCAGGGTATTGAACCTTTTTGGTTATACCGGCCTTGCCTCGCTTATTGCGGCAAGAGCGGGAGCCGAAGTCACCCATGTCGACGCATCCAAAAAAGCGATCTTATGGGCCAAAGAAAATCAGGAAGTTGCACAGTTGACAGATCGCCCTATCCGCTGGATTTGTGATGATGCGATGAAATTTGTCGAACGCGAAGGGCGTCGCGGCAAACATTATGACATTATTTTACTTGACCCTCCGGCTTACGGACGCGGTCCCCATGGCGAGGTGTGGCAACTTTTCGACCATTTGCCCGAAATGGTCAAAGGATGTCGCGCTATTTTATCCGACAATCCGATTGCCGTGATCTTGACTGCCTATTCAATTCGCGCCTCATTTTTTGCAATCCATGAATTGATGCGTGACGAATTTACCGGCCTTGGCGGTCTTATCGAATCGGGTGAACTTATTTTGCGTGAAGAAAAGGCAAAAAGGGCGCTTTCAACCTCTCTTTTTAGCCGCTGGATTTTTTAAATATGACAACACAAAGACAACACGGTCAGGTTAAAGAAATTACCTCGCTCGCCAATCCGATCATCAAGGATATGAAATCCTTGTCACTTAAAAAAAACCGCGATCGTGAGGGCGTTTTTATGGCCGAAGGGCTGAAGCTCATCATTGATGCTCTTGATCTCGGCTGGACAATACGCACACTTTTGTTTTCCAAAGCCGGTCTCGGCAACCCGTTGATTGAAAAAACGGCAGCCCGTACAAAAGCCGCTGGTGGCCTCATCATCGAAGCAAACCAGAAAGTTATGGAATCGGTAACACGGCGCGACAATCCGCAAATGGTGGTCGGTGTTTTCGAACAACGCTGGTGTGACATGGCGACCTTCAACGCCAAGGGAGAGGATGTCTATGTTGCACTTGACCGCATCCGTGACCCCGGCAATCTTGGAACCATTATTCGTACAGCCGATGCAGTCGGGGCAAAAGGACTTATCCTTGTTGGCGACACAACCGACCCCTATTCCCTTGAAACGGTACGCGCAACCATGGGCTCGATTTTTGCCCTTCCGCTTTTTAAAATGAGTGCTGACGAGTTTTTAAAATGGCGCTTGAGCTTTCATGGTCAAATCATCGGTACACATTTAAAAGGGTCCGTTGACTACCGCACAATCGACTATAAAAAAGGTCCTATCATTCTTTTTATGGGCAACGAGCAACAAGGCCTTCCGGATAATCTTGCCGATAGCTGTGATCAACTTGCCCGCATTCCGCAAGCAGGACGCGCCGATTCACTCAATCTTGCAGTGGCAACCGGTGTTATGCTTTATGAAATCCGCCGCCATAACCTGACACTTGACCCGCGAGAGGCCCGTTCATGAAGGCAAAATCCCTCATCACACTTATAGCGGGACTTGTTATTACAGTAGGCCTTGATCAATTGATCAAATATTGGGTGGTCGATACATTGGCAGTCGGCGAAGAAATCGACCTTTTGCCGTTTCTTTCACTTTATCACGCCCGCAACCCCGGAATTGCTTTTTCCATGTTGTCATCAGTTTCCGATTGGGGACTGATTATATTGACATTGTGCATTATCTGTTTCGTCATCTGGCTATGGAAAAATGCAGGACCGGAAAAATCACTATCGCGATTTGGCTTTCTGCTGGTGATCGGTGGTGCCATTGGCAATCTGATTGACCGCATACGTTTTCACTATGTCATTGATTACATTTCTTTCCATATCGACGATGTTTTCTCCTTTGCCATTTTCAACCTTGCTGACAGTTTCATAACAGTCGGCGCTGTCCTGATTGTGCTCGATGAATTGCTGCACTGGAAACGGGAAAAGCAAAAAGCAAACTAGAATAACCGCAAGCGGCTTGAAACATCCCCATTTATCGGCTCAAAAATTTAGAACGCCCGTCAGCATCTTTTCATCCATATTGTCTAAGCTGAAAAATATTTTTGATTACGCGTTTATCAAAATCATCCGCTCTCTTGTTTCAACTTCAACGAATAATTCTATATCGAGTCTATATTACGAGCGTCCTTGATCTGCCCGGATGTCTCACGAAAGACAAAAATAGGTCGAAACGGGTGAGCGCTCTTTTCTCTAAAGCTTGTTGAAAAACTTCCGGTTCGTTAAACCCGTCTTTTTTCAAATTAATCAGCCCCGTCTTTCCAAAAAAATTTACGACGAAGCTGTTTCGGTTATCATCAGCCTTTACCCATTAACGGTTAAAAAGGATAAAAATCATATCCATTTTTGATACATCCGCTCTCCGACATCTGCATTTGCCATTTTTTTGACAGAAATAAAATTGCTGTTCTTAACCGGCTAACCCGTTTCAAGCTCTTATAAACATAGAAAAAAGTCTATATTTACCAATTATTAATCCTATTTCGGGCGGATTGTGAATTGCCTTGAAAAAATCACTTTCCCGTCATTGTCATGCAACAAGAAAGTTCTAAATCGACAACAGAACATGATGTTGGTTGCTTTTAAATCAACAGCGCTTCAATGAGGAGCATTGAAATGACAGCTTGTGCAAGGACAGTTCTCGAACAACCGGATAATGAAATTAGCGATAAGAGCGATTCTCTCTTACTTGCGACATTCGGTTCTTTGGAAGCCCGTCTGCGGAAAATCTCTGGTGACCTTGAACAAACGGTTCCGGCATCAGCCCAAAAAAATGTGACGAATGATCGTGACGAATGGGTGATGACTGTCAGTGATAAAGCGCACCCGCAAAATCCTGTTGCAAGTTGCCATATGACACTTACAAATGTTCTAGGTGCCAATCAAAATCTTGACGGGACGAGTCTCGGTGACAGTTTCGAAGTCGAAGGCGACCAGACTGCGCCGGTGATTTTGACAATCGCTCCTTTTGAATGCTTTGACAAATCGAAGGCACATCGTGCCCAAGGCCTTTTATGGCAGGCGATTTCGCACTTCTGCCTTCTCCGGAATGTCGATTATGTCATTGGAAGTCTGGCATTCGACAGCCGCTATCCGGCAGCGCATGCTTTGGAACTTTCCTATCTTTACCATTTTTGCCGCTCACAATCCGGGCTTCATTTGCGTGCTGCCCATGGTGTGACCATGGATATTATGCCCGAAGAAGCAATTAAACCCGATGAAGCATTTTCTTCGCTTCCGCCCATGCTGCGCTATTGCCTGCGTGTTGGAGCCAAAGTTGCCGATAATGCTGTGGTTGACCGTGCAAGCAATGAAACGCGTGTATTTTTATTATTTCCGGCCAAAAAAATTGTTGGCTGAATGATCGAGCGTTAAAAGCAGTTGTGAGAAACGGAAGCCATCAAATGCTTCCGTTTTTTGAAATTTTAGAGCTATTTAAAACTCATCTGTTTACGGCATCTGAAACCGGATAACTCTGTTGATTTATTGAGAAATTTAAAAAACACACCAGACAACATGAGACTGTTTTGGTGAATGAACAGGCTATCTTATTTCGGCAATTTACACCAATCTTATTCCGGCGAGCTTTATTTAGTGGCTATGTTTAGTCGTGACATGTTTTTTATCATGATGGCCCACATCATCTAGCTTCAGCCAATGAGCAGAAATTGCATTATATTCGCCATTTTTCTGCATCAAATGCAGCCATTGGTCGACATAAAGTTTCCAACTGATATCGCCCTTCGGAAGCATGTAGCCCTTCTCGAAAAATTCTAAAGGTTTATCCGGATTGACGGCACATAATGTCGGATAGTACCGTTTTTGATAAAGTGCTTCGGATGCATCGGTAATCATGACATCGGCTTTTTTGTCGACGAGATTTTTAAAAATTGTTGTATTGTCATGAAAAAGCTCGAGTTTGGCATTCGGCATATATTTTCTGACAAACGCCTCATTGGTTCCGCCAGCGGGTTCGATTGCACGAACAGTCTTATGGTTGAGTGCACTTAACGTATTGTATTTTTTAGCGTCTTCACAGCGTACAAATGGAATTTTGCCATCCACTCCAAGTGGTTCCGACATATAAACCTGTTGTTGGCGGGCAAGCGAAATGGAAATTCCGCCCATTGCAATATCACATTTATCGTCAAGAAAATCTGCCATCAGCGTTTTCCAGCTTGTTTGCACAAATTCTACCTCGGCACCAAGCGATTTGGCCAAGGAATGGGCCATGGAAATGTCGATGCCTTCGTAAGTACCATCCGTTTTCAAAAAGCTATAAGGTTTATAATCGCCGGTGGTGCAAACACGTAATGTTTTAATGTCAAGGACATCATTGAGTTTCGACGCATCAGCATGTGTCAGCGTTAAAGCCGAACACCCCCAAACAAGCATCATAAGAATTTTCTTCATCATCGGTCCCATCCGGCAGTTCATTGTTGGTCTGACTCTTTTCTTTCCCACATTGTTTTAACCTTATTGCTTGTCGGTTTGATAAAATCAGCCATCAAGCAAATCAATAAAAGCACCAACAGCTTTGGTTTTGAAGCGTTGCGGATTGAGTAACAGTAAAAAATCACGCTTTACGGATAAAAAATTCAACCTTTCAACAAGTCCTGCGGCAAGCAGAGCCGAAACTGCACGTCTTGAAATGGCCGTCAGAGCATTTGACGCAGCAACCGCCGACAGCACCGCTTCATTCGAGGGGAAAGTCTGCATCACCTCAAGATCTGCCAGGTCATAACCATGGTTTGCAAGTGCCTGCTCGAAAATGGCTCGTGTTCCCGAGCCCTTTTCACGCAAAATCCACGGAAAAGCTGAAATATCTTTATACTTCACCGACGGTTTATTCGTAAGAGGATGATTTTTTGCGGCAATAATGAACAATTCGTCATCAGCCACTTTTTGACGATGAAGACTTTCATTTTTTATGGTCCCTTCGGCAAAACCAATATCTGTTATGCCTGATAGAACAGCATTTTCGACCTGTTCGGTATTACCGATCGACATTTTAACCGTTATCGCCGGATATAAATTGCGAAATTTTGCAATGACCGGTGGCAAAAAATAATTTGCGATTGTCTGGCTCGCATAAAGACCGAGCGCTCCGCGTTTAAGCCCGCTAAATTCACGCAAAGTTGTTTCGGCAAGTTTGACCTGCGCCAATGTGTGGCGGCAATCTTCCACAAAGACAGAACCCGCATCACTTAACTGGATACGTCGTCCAATGCGATTGAAAAGACGCACCTGATAATGTTCTTCAATCATATGGATGGCACTGGAAACGGCGGAAGGTGTCAATAAAAGGGCTTTGGCCGCTTCGGTCAAATGTTCGCGTTCGGCGACAGCCAGAAATATCCGCATCTGTTCAAATGTAATCATTGCCGCGCCATTGTTCGATCAAATCGAACAATTCATAACATATTTGAAAATTGATTACATGATTAAACAGCGCTAGCAGATTTTAAAAAAAGGATATTTCAATATGGCTAGCCGAATTCAGGCAATTTTCTTTCGTTTTGCACCGGGCATCATATTATGCGCGGTTATTTCGGCTGTTGCCATTATTCTGGAAAAGCTTGAAAAACTCATCTTCGGCGAGGCCTGGCTTGAAAGTCTGGTTCTTGCCATACTGATTGGCGCCATCATCCGGACAATCAAAGGCATTCCATCCCAATATGCGGAAGGAGTTGGATTTTCGGCAAAAATTCTTCTTGAATGCGCGGTTCTATTATTGGGTGCAAGTATCAGTGTGAGCGCGGTCGTCGCTGCCGGTTTCGGATTGCTTGTCGGCATTATCGTCATTGTGGCCTGTGTGATTGCCATAACCTATGCAATTGGCAGGCTTTTGGGCCTTGCTCCACGTCTCGCCTTGCTTGTTGCCTGTGGCAATTCGATTTGCGGAAATTCGGCCATTGCGGCTGTTGCACCTGTCATCAAGGCAGAAGGCTCGGACGTTGCTTCGTCAATCGCTTTTACAGCCGCGCTCGGTATTGTTGTTATTCTGGTCTTGCCACTTGCAGTCCCCTTAGCGGGCTTAAGCTTTACACAATACGGGGTTCTTGCCGGTATGACTGTTTATGCTGTGCCGCAAGTTTTGGCTGCCGCAGCACCTGTATCACTTATCAGTGTCCAGACAGCTACGCTTGTCAAACTTGTCCGTGTGTTGATGCTTGGGCCGGTGATATTCGTGATCGGCCTCATTTACGGCCTCGGTGCCAACACCAAACTCAAATTCAGCAAAATGGTGCCGTGGTTCATTATCGGCTTCGTCATTCTTTTGCTTGCCAATTCCTGCGCTATCATTCCGCAATTGGCACTCGACGCCATGGCTTTTGTGGCAAAAATCCTGACCGTTATTTCAATGGCCGCTTTAGGGCTGGGTGTTGATATAAAGGCCTTGAAAAAATCCGGACCACGGGTTGTCCTGACAGCTTTCATATCCATCATCATTCTGGCGACCGCAAGCCTGACAATGATCTCGCTCCTTCAATTGTCATAAATGATCGATAGTGTCTTGACCGATGATATAGACATAATAAAACAGCCCCGAAGGGCTGTTTTAATAGATTAAATGCAATCTCTTTGTTTTGAAATTACAGAATAAACCGCGACAAATCGGCATTGGCGGCAAGGTCACCCACTGCTTTTTTGACATAAGCCGCATCAACCTTGAAGGTTGTGCCCGATTTATCGGGTGCTGTGAAGGAAATTTCGTCAAGAACGCGTTCCATCACTGTTTGCAGGCGGCGGGCACCGATATTTTCTACAGTAGAGTTCAAATCTACTGCTATATCGGCGAGAGCATCAATGGCATCATCGGTAATTTCCAGTGTCACATTTTCAGTTGCCATCAAAGCAATATATTGCTTGATAAGACTGACTTCCGTTTCGGTAAGAATACGGCGGAAATCTTCCCGTGTGAGCGCATTAAGCTCGACCCTGATTGGCAAACGTCCCTGAAGCTCAGGCAAGAGATCGGAAGGTTTCGAAACATGAAACGCACCGGACGCGATAAACAGAATATGATCGGTTTTGATTTGACCATATTTGGTGGCAACGGTTGTTCCTTCAATCAAAGGTAACAGATCACGCTGCACACCTTCACGCGAAACACCGGCACCAAGGCCGCCTTCACGGGCTGCGATCTTGTCGATCTCGTCAATAAAGACAATACCGTCATTTTCAGTGGAACGAAGCGCTTCCTGAATGATCTGATCCTGATCGAGAAGCTTGTCGGACTCGTCTTCGATCAATGGTTTGAATGCATTTTTAACTGTGGTTTTCCGCGTCTTGGTGCGTCCACCCATCTTACCGAAAATATCGGACAAATTCATAATGCCCATTTGCGCGCCCGGCATACCGGGAATGTCGAAGGTAGGGGCACTATTCGGGCTGTTATCGGCAACCTCTATTTCAATTTCATTGTCATCAAGCTCGCCCTCACGCAATTTTTTGCGGAAACTTTCGCGGGTTGCAGGACTTGCGGTTTTGCCGACCAGCGCATCCAGAACACGTTCTTCTGCGTTGATATGGGCTTTAGCTTTCACCGCTTCACGTTTTTTTTCACGGACAAGATTGATGGCCACTTCAACAAGGTCACGAATAATCTGTTCGACATCACGGCCGACATAGCCGACCTCTGTAAATTTGGTGGCTTCAACCTTGACAAAAGGTGAACCTGCAAGTTTTGCGAGACGCCGTGCAATTTCGGTCTTGCCAACACCGGTCGGCCCGATCATCAGAATATTTTTCGGCATCACTTCTTCGCGCATTTCGCCTTTAAGCTGTTGGCGGCGCCAACGGTTGCGCAATGCTATAGCAACGGCACGCTTGGCATCTTTTTGTCCGATAATAAAGCGATCAAGCTCGGAAACTATTTCGCGGGGGGAAAATACAGAACTCATCTAAAAGTGCTCTCTCTTTCGCACTTCTTGTCAGGTTTAAAGCTCTTTCGACAAGAAGTGACATGGAAACATTCAATCATTATTCGGCATCAAGCGTTTCAACAATAAAGTTGCTATTGGTGTAAACGCAAATATCGGAAGCAATCTTCATGGCTTTGCGGGCAATTGTTTCGGCATCCATATCGGTGTCGATCAGTGCACGCGCTGCCGAAAGAGCAAAGTTGCCACCCGAACCGATTGCCATAATGCCATCTTCAGGTTCAAGCACATCGCCGAGCCCTGTCAAAGCCAATGTTACATTTTTATCGGCCACCAGCATCATCGCTTCCAATTTACGCAAATAACGATCAGTGCGCCAATCCTTGGCAAGTTCAACACAGGCACGCATCAATTGGTCAGGATATTGTTCAAGCTTGGTTTCAAGCCGTTCAAGCAGAGTAAATGCGTCGGCTGTTGCTCCGGCGAAACCGGCAATAACCGATCCATTTTTGCCAATACGGCGTACTTTTCTTGCATTACCCTTCATGATTGTCTGCCCTAATGTCACCTGTCCATCACCGGCAATGACAACCTTATTGCCTTTACGAACTGTAATGATGGTCGTGCCATACATTGTATCGGGCTTATGTTCTGTCACAAGTAAACTCCTTTTATCCACACGCTCCATCCTCGTTAAAAGCAATGAAAAGCGGCTATATAGAGTGCATATTTAGGAATTCGTACATTAAAACTCAACCATATTGACGAAGACATTTTAAAAACCTTCCCGATTTTTAAAAAAACATTCATTTTTGCAAAAGTCCGCTCGATTAGAACTTGTCATCAAAGCGCATTGTTGACTTGATCAAATGCTGCTAAAGCTTGGCGAATTCAAACTCTCAAAGGAAAACAAAAATGCCATTGCCGACAGTTGCTATTGGTGCATTGGGTGGCACAATTGCCATGGTTGCCGGAAAGTCCGGTGGAGTGGAGCCTGAACTTTCGGCAGAACAGCTTGCAAAATCAGTTCCCGGCATTTCCGAGCTTGCTACAATACATGCCGAAACATTGGCAAAACTGCCAAGCGGTTCTCTCTCCTTCAAAGTGTTGTTTGAAGCTCTTGATTGGGCAAATAACCAGATTGATAAAGGTGCAAAAGCTGTCATTCTGACACAAGGCACCGACACGCTTGAAGAATCAGCATTTCTCCTTTCACTTTATTGGCAAAAACCGCAACCGCTTGTTATTACCGGCGCTATGCGTGCACCAATGGCAGCCGGTGCCGACGGGCCGGCCAATCTTTTATCCTCGTTACTCGTGGCAATAGATGAACAAAGCGTGGGTCGCGGCGCTTTGGTGGTGATGAATGACGAAATCCACTCTCCCTATTTTGTAAGAAAAAGTCATTCGCTTAAAGTTGAAACTTTCAAATCAGGTTTAGTCGGCCCGCTTGGTGTGATTGTCGAGACAAAGCCGGTTTTCTTCCACTCTATCGATAGACGACCAAAACCGCTAAGCCGGCCGAAAACGCTTGATAAAAAAGTTGCCCTTGTCGAAGCCTGCCTTTCTTCAGGAGGAGATCATCTTGAACTCTTATTTTCAAGCGGCATTTATCAGGGCGTTGTGATTGCCGGTTTCGGCTCAGGCCATGTCAGTTTCGAGGAAGCCGATATTATTAAAAATTATGCGGGCACTCTGCCGGTTATTGTGGCAACACGGGCCTATAGCGGGCCAACGAGTGAGAGAACCTATGGCTATAAAGGTTCGGAAATTGATCTGATGAAAAGCGGCGTGCTGATGGGCCGGTGGCTTTCGCCCTTAAAAGCGCGGCTTTTATTATGGGCTCTCCTTTCAGCCGGTCATGATAAAGAGGCAATTGAAAAAGAATGGGGTCACTGGCAAATCGGCGAGACAGTCGAAACCGTTTAAAGTCACAAAAGCGGTTCACCAATGAAAAAAACGTGAAAGCAATTGGATATTTTGCACGAATGATTTAACATATTTTACTTCAAAAGTGACGCTGGCAAAGCTTATAAATAACACTGCTTGGTTAAGCCTTGTGCTCATCGTCAGGCTTTGAAAATGACAACAAGTGGAGCTTCTTTCAAGCTTCTTGGAACGGGAACAAAATGACGCGCTCAGCAACGATAAAACGCAAAACCAACGAGACAGATATTTCGGTTTCGGTCAACCTAGACGGAACAGGAACATTCGAGATTGATACCGGTGTAGGATTTTTCAATCATATGTTGGAACAACTTTCCCGCCATTCATTGATCGATATGAAAATCAAGGCTGTCGGTGACACCTATATAGACGATCATCATACGGTCGAAGATTGCGGAATTGCGTTGGGTGAAGCTATCAAACAGGCTTTGGGTGAGCGGCGCGGCATTCGCCGTTATGCTTCGCTTGATCTTGCGATGGATGAAACCTGCACGAGAGCGGCTATTGATGTATCGGGACGCCCGTTTCTCATTTTCAAGGTTGAATTTCCGACACAAAAAATCGGTTCGTTCGATACCGAATTGGTGAGAGAGTTTTTTCAGGCTTTTTCCCAGCATGCCGGAATTACGCTTCATATCGTCAATCATTATGGTTTGAATAGCCACCATATAGCCGAGACCGCATTCAAATCGGTAGCCCGCGTTTTACGTGCTGCAATCGAGGAAGACCCGCGCCAGAAAAACGCCGTGCCTTCGACCAAGGGCACGTTGAAAGGTTGATAAAATGCAAGTCGCAATTATCGACTACGGCTCCGGCAATTTACGCTCGGCCACAAAAGCTTTCGAGCGCGCAAGCCATGACCATGGCATAAATGCGGATATTATCCTCACCAATCGGGCAGAAGATGTTATGAAAGCCGACCGCGTGGTTTTGCCAGGAGTCGGTGCTTATGCCGATTGTCGGGCGGGACTTGATGCCGTTCAGGGAATGGTTGAAGCTTTGAACGAAAGGGTGCTGAAAGGTGGCTATCCCTTTATCGGGATTTGCGTTGGCATGCAGCTCATGGCTTCCCGCGGAATGGAAAAAACAGTCACCAACGGACTTGGCTGGATTAAGGGTGATGTTACTTTGATAAAGCCTCAAGACGCTGCTTTGAAAGTGCCCCAGATCGGCTGGAACACTCTCGAATTGAAACGGAGCCATCCGCTATTTTCCGGTATCCGCACCGGTGAACACGGGCTTCACGCCTATTTCGTCCATTCCTACCAACTTGATTGCCAAAATCCTGATGAATTGTTGGCAGTCACCGATTATGGCGGGCCGGTCACCGCAGCAGTTATCCGCGACAATATGTTCGGGACGCAGTTTCATCCGGAAAAAAGCCAGCGTCTCGGTCTTCAACTCATTGCCAATTTTCTGGAATGGAAACCATGATTCTTTACCCTGCAATCGATCTTAAAGACGGGTTTTGCGTCCGCCTGAAACTCGGCGATATGAATAAGGCAACTGTTTATAGTGCCGATCCTGCCGCACAAGCCCACCACTTCCAGTCGGAAGGTTTCAAATGGCTTCATGTTGTAGACCTTAACGGTGCATTTGAAGGTGTTACCGTCAACGGTTCGGCTGTTGATGCAATATTGCGCGCAACAACCAATCCCGTCCAGCTTGGCGGCGGTATCAGAACCCTTGCCCATATCGAAAACTGGCTGAAAAAGGGGCTCGCCCGCGTAATTCTGGGCACTGTTGCTGTCAGAAATCCGCAACTGGTTCGCGAGGCTTGCAAACTTTTTCCGGGAAAAATTGCTGTCGGTATTGATGCTCGCGGTGGCAAAGTTGCCGTTGAAGGATGGGCTGAAGAGTCCGAACTTTCCGCCCTTGAGCTCGCAAAGCGTTTTGAAGGTGCAGGTGTTGCCGCCATTATCTATACCGATATTGATCGCGATGGAATCCTCACCGGTATTAACTGGAATTCGACCCTTGATCTTGCCCGCTCTGTTTCAATACCAGTTATTGCTTCCGGCGGCCTTGCCTCAATGGAGGATATCAAACGGCTTTGTTCGCCCGATGCTGCCATATTGAACGGTGCCATTTCCGGACGTGCTCTTTATGACGGGCATATTGATGCAAAAGAAGCATTGGCATTGATTGACGAGGCAAATAAAAAAGCCGGAAAGAGTGGGCAATCATGACCCTCAAAGCGCGTATTATTCCTTGTCTTGATGTCAAAGACGGGCGTGTGGTCAAAGGGGTCAACTTTGTTGATCTCGTTGATGCCGGTGATCCGGTTGAAGTCGCAAAAGCCTATGACAGCGCCGGCGCCGATGAATTGTGTTTTCTCGATATCACGGCAAGTAGCGACAATCGCGAAACATTGTTCGATGTTGTTGCCCGCACAGCTGACCAATGCTTTATGCCTGTCACTGTTGGCGGAGGTGTGCGCACTGTAAACGACATTCGCAAACTTCTGCTTGCCGGTGCCGACAAGGTGTCAATAAACACCGCCGCTGTCAAAAACCCCGATTTTGTTGCCGAAGCTGCCGATAAATTCGGTAACCAATGTATTGTGGTTGCCATTGATGCCAAAGAGGTGGCGGGCGACGGTAAAAACCGGCATTGGGAAATTTTTACCCATGGGGGCAGAAACCCGACCGGCATAGATGCAATCGAATTTGCCCGTCTTGTTGTAGAAAAAGGTGCCGGTGAAATTCTGCTTACCTCAATGGATCGTGACGGGACAAAAGAAGGCTATGACATTGCTTTGACCCGCACCCTTGCCGACGCGGTGGATGTCCCCGTGATTGCTTCGGGCGGGGTCGGAACACTCGACCATCTTGTTGCCGGTATCCGTGACGGACATGCAACGGCAGTGCTCGCCGCTTCGATTTTCCATTTCGGAACCTATAGCATTGGTGAAGCAAAGCACTATATGGCAAAAGCCGGCATTCCGGTACGCATGGATGAATTTGGAGAAGGTGAATGACTGATTTTAGCTTGCATAGCCTTGAAGATATTATTGCCAAACGGGCAATGGTTGACGATGGCAGTTCCTATACGGCAAGCCTCGTACAAAAGGGAATGGGGCGGGCTGCCAAAAAAATGGGGGAAGAAGCTGTCGAAACAGTTATTGCTTCGCTTGATGAAGATGACAAACATTTCATCAGCGAGAGTGCCGATCTCATCTATCATTTGCTGGTAATGTGGCATATTCGCGGAATAAAGCTTGATGACGTTGTTAAAGAATTGGCAAGACGCACCGCTCAATCAGGACTTGAGGAAAAGGCTTCCCGAAAGAATGGTTGACGCGCTAAAGCCCACCAATCAGACTGGTGACCTTAGTGATTTTGTTTTCGGCCGTTATTCGCCCTATAGCATTTTCACTGCCTATGAATGGTCTGTCTTTCGTGCGGACACTCCATTGACCCTGACATTTGACGAGGTCAAACGGTTACGCTCTATCGGTGACCCGATTGATCTTCATGAAGTGCAACGCATTTATCTTTCCCTTTCCCGTTTGCTTTCGACCCATGTCGAAGCAATCCAGATGTTATTTCAAAAACGCAAACGTTTCTTGCGTACGCAAAACACTGCAAAAACCCCGTTCATTATCGGGATTGCGGGTTCGGTTGCCGTTGGAAAATCAACCACCGCCCGCATTTTGCAAGAACTCCTTAAACGCTGGCCCTCGAGCCCCAAGGTGGACCTGATAACAACAGACGGTTTTCTCTATCCCAATGCAGTCCTGAAGGCTGAAAACAGAATGGATAGAAAAGGCTTTCCCGATTCTTATGATGTCGGCAAACTTTTACGTTTCCTTTCTGCTATCAAGGCAGGTATGGGCGATGTTGTGGCACCCCTTTATTCCCATCAGGCTTATGATGTTTTGCCAAATGAGCAAATTGTTGTCGACCGGCCGGATATTCTGATTGTCGAGGGTATCAACGTGCTTCAGGTCAGGGATTTACCGCGTGATGGAAAGGCCGTGCCATTCGTTTCCGACTTTTTCGATTTTTCTATTTATATCGATGCGAAAACCGAAATTATCCGTCATTGGTATATGGAGCGGTTCCGCCGTTTCCGGCTCACAGCATTCCAGAATCCGGACTCATATTTCCATCGTTATTCAAAAATGACCGAAAAAGAAGCTATGGATGTAGCGGAAAATCTCTGGAACACAATCAATTTGAAAAATCTTGAAGAAAATATTCTGCCAACAAGACCACGCGCCGATCTTATTTTGCGAAAGGGTAGCGATCATCTGGTAGAATATGTCGCACTTAGAAAATTATAGGTGAAATATGTCACGAATTTTGGCTCCGGTAACGTCTTGTCCGATTGAATTTATGACCGAACAATCGGAGCAAAGCCGGCCGATCATTCTGGTCGGCGAAAATGATCAATCTTTGTTTTCTGAAGACATTGTTGCAGCCTCGTGGGCAAAAGCCAACCACTTCACTGGCAAATGCGGTGACATATTGATCGTTCCGGATAATAACGGAATGGTTTCCAAAGTTTATTTCGGCATCGGGGACGGAAATGATGTCTTTGCCATCGGAAGTCTGTTCAAACAATTGCCGGAAGGCGATTGGCATTTTGAACATTTGCCGGAAAATGCCCTCAACTTCTTTTTGGGACTTGCTCTGGGAAGCTATAAATTCACGCGTTATCTCGAAATAACCGGAACCAAGAAAATCAGAATTACTCTTCCTGCCGAAATCGATAAAGAAGAACTGAAACGCCTTATTGGAACAACATTTCTCGTTCGCGATCTCATCAATACGCCGACCAATGACATGCAGCCCGACACAATCGAGGAGGCGATACGTGAATTGGGAAGAACTTACAGCGCGACTGTTACCTGTATCTGGGGGGATGATCTTCTCAAACAGAATTTCCCGATGGTCCATGCTGTTGGCCGTGCCGGCTCGGTAGCCCCGCGCATTATTGATCTTCGCTGGGGAGACGAGAACCACCCTAAAGTGACATTGGTGGGAAAAGGGGTTGCTTTTGATAGTGGCGGCCTTGATATAAAATCTGCAAACGGCATGTTGCTGATGAAAAAAGACATGGGGGGAGCTGCCAATGTGATGGGGCTTGCCAAACTCATTATGGACGCAAAACTCCCTATCCGGTTGCGACTTATCGTTCCTGCTGTCGAAAACTCCATTTCGGGAAATGCTTTTCGGCCCGGAGATGTTTTAAAAAGCAGAAAAGGATTGACTGTCGAGATCGGCAATACCGATGCTGAAGGGCGGCTTATTCTGGCTGATGCACTCGCCTATGGTGACGAGGAAAAACCGGACTATCTTTTCGACATGGCAACCTTGACCGGTGCAGCACGTGTGGCATTGGGACCGGATGTTCCACCTTTTTATTGTAATAACGATGAATTGGGGCAAAAAATCTCTCGCATATCAATGGAAATTCAGGATCCGTTATGGCAATTGCCACTTTGGAAACCTTACCAGAAAAAACTTGGCTCCCGCATTGCCGATCTCAATAATGTAACAACGGATGGATTTGCCGGTTCTATCACGGCTGCCTTGTTTTTACAGAAATTCGTCGACCAAGCGGCAAACTGGGCACATTTTGATATTTATGGCTGGACACCGGCCGAAAAACCCGCCTTCCCGATTGGTGGTGAAGCTCAAGGGATTCGCGCTCTTTATACAATTCTGAAAGGTCTTTGATGGATAAACTTGACCCGCGTCTTCATGCTTATCGTCCTGACCTTGCCGACGAAGCTTTGCGTGGCAAAGTAGAAGCATCCCGATTTGTGGCGGGCTCTTTGAAGCGCATTGTCGCACCTGTTGCTCCTCTTTATAAAATTCCGGACGCGCTCTCAGAACGGCAAAGCGAATGTCTCTTCGGCGAAGATGTAAAAGTCTTTGAAGAAAAAAACGGCTTTTGCTGGGTTCAAGCCCAACAAGATGGCTATGTCGGTTACGTAGAACAATCAAAAATCGGACCTATCAGAAGTCAACCCACCCATCGGGTGAACGTACCACGCACTTTCCAATATCGTGATGCGGACTTGCGCAGCCCCATGATAGGCCCTTTATCCATGGGAAGCCGCATCAGCGTGGTTTCAGAGGCAGAAACACGCGGCACCCGTTATGCGAGGCTTGATAATGGAAGCTTTGTTGTTTTCAACCATATTATACCTGTCAGCACGGTGGAAGATGATTATGTAACAATAGCAGAATCTTTCATTCACACGCCCTATCTTTGGGGCGGAAAAAGTGGCTTGGGAATTGATTGTTCAGGCCTTGTTCAACTTGCGATGATGATGACGGGGCGTATGGTTTTGCGCGATACCGATATGCAGCAGGCAACAATCGGGAAAGATATTGCACCTGAAGGCGGCCTTCAACGCGGTGATCTCGTCTTCTGGAAGGGGCATGTTGCCATTATGGTTGATTCCGGAACACTTATTCATGCCAATGGTGCGTCAATGGATGTGAGAAAAGAAAATCTTGACCACGCCATCGAACGTATTGCAACGGCCCATTCGACTCCAACCGGTTATCGGCGGTTATAGTTCAAGATTTTTGAAGCTTCATCAAAGGACGAACTTTCGCTGAAATAACTGCTTTTGCCGGAATAACCGCGTCTTGTAAAACGCTTCCATCATTATTGATCTTATATCAGGTAAAAGAGGAATGACAGGCTTCAATAACAATCATTGATGACATTGAAGCCTGAAATAATCTGGCAGCGCTTCCGAATAGAATCAGAATCCTTCGACAACGAGCTTGCCGACCGACCGCTGCGTTTCGATCAAACGATGCGCTTCACGTAAAGTAGCTGCATTGATTGGTGAAAGAACTTTTGACAGTGTAGGCAAAATTTTCTTTTCGTCGATTAAACGCGCAACATGAGAGAGTATTTCTCCCTGGCGCGCTATATCGTCTGTTACGAACATAGAACGGGTAAACATGGATTCCCAATGAACCGACACGCTTTTCATCTTTAGCGGGTTAATATCAAATGTTTTCGGCCCATCAATCAGACCAAGTCGGCCTTCGGGTGCAATAATATCGACATATTGCGGCAAGTAACCATCAGAATTTGCTGTCGAGAAAATGAAAGACGGATGAGGAAAACCGATCTTCTCAAGCTGTGGGGCAAAATCTTTTGTGTGGTCAATGACGTGATGAGCACCCATTTTCAAGGCCCATTCCTGCGATTGCGGACGCGATGCTGTTGCAATGATTTCCACATCCGAGAGGTGGCGCGCCAATTGAATGGCAATCGAACCAACGCCGCCTGCACCGGCAATCATCAATAGAGCATTTTTCCCTTCATGAACCGGTTTCAAAATATCAATACGATCAAACAACATTTCGTAAGCAGTGAGCGAGGTAAGCGGCATCGCTGCCGCTGTCTTGAAATCCAGACTCTTGGGCTTTAACGCGACCAGACGACTATCAATAGCCTGAAATTCACTGTTTGAACCTTGCCGATTGATAGCACCGGCGTAAAAGACTTCATCCCCCTCATGGAAACCGGTAACATTTTTGCCGAGTTTTTGCACAATGCCGGAAGCATCAAACCCCAAAATTCTCGGCCCATCGGAAAAAGCTTTGCCGGTTTGACGTGTTTTCACATCAATCGGATTGACCGAAACAGCCTTCACAGCAACCAACAGGTCGTAATCACCGATTTTCGGCACATCAACGGTTAAATCCTGCAAGGACCGATCATCACTAATCGGCAAATTCTCGTAATATCCGACGGCTTTCATAATGGTTTTCCTTTGGTGAGAAACATTTAAAACATCTATAAAATGGCATGGATGAGGGGGCAATTACCTCCTAAACCACCAATTTAGAGTATTTTTGAAAGAAAGCCAATTGAACCGGACAAATCGGTGATTGCATTATTTTGCATCTGCCAGAGACGGCCCATGCAAAGTGCAACCGGAATTACAAAGAACCCGAATTATTTGGCAATTTTTTTCTGATTTTTCGACGACGCTTCTATATGATCAACATCGTCAAAATCAGGATCCTTGAATTGTAAATCGTGGAGATGCTTATAAAGGCCACCTTCAATCTGCAACAATTGATGTTGGGTTCCTTGTTCGACAATCTTGCCATTTTTCATAACAACGATTTTATCAGCGCGCGAAATTGTCGAAAGCCTGTGAGCAATAACAATGGTTGTACGGTTGGTTGTCAACCGTGCCAAAGCTTCTTTGATCAAGGATTCGGATTCTGAATCAAGAGCACTGGTTGCTTCATCCAGGATCAGAATTTCGCTATTGCGCAACATGGCGCGTGCAATGGCAATACGTTGTTTTTGACCTCCCGAAAGATTGCCACCATTATCACCAACATCGGTGTCGTAGCCATTCGGCAGTTCCATAATAAAGTCATGCGCATTGGCAAGCTTGGCGACCTGTTCGATCTCTTCTTCGGTTGCCCCTTCACGCCCGAGCCCGATATTATAGCGGACAGACCCTTGAAAGAGAAACGTATCTTGCCCGACATAAGACATCAATTCGCGCAATGATTTGAAGCTCGCGTCACGGATATCCTGACCATCAATCAGAATACGGCCTTCTTGCGGATCGTAAAGGCGCATGATCAGATTGATCATTGTCGATTTACCCGATCCGGAAGGTCCGACCAGTGCAGTCATTTTTCCTGCCGGAATATCAAGATTGATATCATGCAGAACCATGTGGTCCTTCACATAGGAAAAGCCGACATGTTCAAGCCGGACATCACCCTTCGAGCGGTCAAGATCAACAGGATTTTCCTTTTCCATAAGGGTGAGCGGATGGTCGAGAATTTCGAACATCATACGCACGCCGATCATGCCCGATTCGATTTTGACACGCACATTGGCAACCCGTTTTGCGGGTTCATAAGCCAGAAGGAGCGCGACAATAAATGACATCAGCTCGCCTTGAACGCCAACCTTTTGCGTTGCCATATAGCCGGAAAAACAAATAACCACGGCTATAGCAACACCGGCAAGCGTTTCCATAATCGGATTAGTTGCCGATTCGAGCATCGCAATACCATTCGAGCGAATTTCCACATCGGTAATAGCCTTGTCCATGCGCCGTTTCATGAGCTCTTCCAGTGAGAAAGCTTTAATGACACGAATACCGATTGTGGTTTCCTGCATAACTTTAATGATTTCGGAAATAGAGGAAAGTTCTTTTTCCATCAGGCCACGAACACGTTTCAAAACCTGACGCACACCGATAAAAGCAAGCGGCCCGACAGCCAAGGCAACAATACTCAGCAGAAAATTCTGATAAAGCATCACTGCAAGAAGGCTGATAACAGAAAAAAGATCACGCACAAATGTGGTTACAATCGTATCAATAATGCTACGAGCGGCGTTCGCGTTTTGCGTGACACGCACAAGCAAATCGGAGGAAGACGTATTCTGATAGAAAGCAACGCCTTGTTGCATAAGGCGCGAATAAATACGGCGCTGTTGTTCTGCAACAATACTATTGCCTGCTTTACTTAAAAAATAGGTTTGGGCAAAAGTGGAAAAACCCTTCAGAATAAAAATTCCCGCAACTGCTGCGGAAACCATTGCAATAATTTTAAAGTCCTTGGCTTCTATGATGTGATTAACCACATCACGCATAATCCACGCGCTTGCTCCGGTCGTAGCAGAAATCACAAGCATTGCGATAATCGCGCAAATATACCAGAATGCATGTTTGCGGAAATTATCATGAAGCAAACGCATAATGAGTTTTTTATCAAATGATGATATCTGCTTTTTTTTTGCCATAAACAGCTTAACCTTTAAAAACCACTGCTTTTAGTGAAGGATAACTCTGAACCTCACCAACGATCACTATCGTTACTCCCGTTCCTACCCTCTTCAATGGGGGGATGCAAGAAGCCCATCCACTTTGTAATACGATTTGAGAGTAATTATGTGGCGAAAATGTTTTTATCTCATTGATAATATGGCAATTAGATAAATATGATATCCCAAAAGCAAACAGCCGCCAAATGGGCGCTGCGATGAGCCACCGAACTTCCAAGAAACGGGGCATTTTCGTAAGTAATTCTTTCAACTATCGAAAATAATGGATTGGGCTTTTTGAATTTCAACTATATCTTAAAAAACGGGCAAAAAGGAATCGGAGCTGTTTTGCCATTCGTCAAAGCAGCTCCGATTGTTTTATAAACAGAAAACCCGAACAGATTTTCATTTATCTATTTTTGTTCGGCATTCCTATTTTTGTTCGTCATTCCGTAATTTCACGCTTTCCGCCGTTTTTTCAATTTCTGTGTTATAGGCTGCCAATGTGCCTTTTTCGCCGGTTGCATGCATAAAAATAGGATGACCATCATTTCCAATGGCTGCGTAAATAACGAGATCAACAGGGTCACCCTTCATAAGAGCAGTTGCCTGAAGCTTCAGCCCCGGGTGGCCGGCAAATTTTGTCGTTGAAGTTTTGCGATCTTCAACATTATCAACTGTACCTTTGATCGATTGGAGATAATTATCGACGACTTTGTCAAGTGGCGCTCCTTTCGTATTTTCAAGTCCTTTGGTCACGATAATATCAGGCCGCTCGTTATCTTCTTTGGTATAGGCCGGAATAGTCAACATTGCCGAGCTGTTCATAATAGATCCGACAAACTCGAACGGAGGTTGTGCACCAAAAGTAAAAGGAAGTGCACTTAGCTGATCGAATTCATCATTATGACGGGCAAGTGAAACAGATTCAAAAATCGCCATAGCATCGTTATTGGAAAATTTTACGTCCTCCGGTGCTTGAACAGTAATGACATAGGAAGCATTGGACGCAAATAACATGGACGACCATTTGTCAAAAATACTATTGGCAGCCGTCTGTTTGCCCTGATAAATTTTTAATGCATAACCATCGCGGGATTTTTTTTCTGACTGCGAAACAATGACATAATGCTGGGCTGCCATAGCAGGCTTGAACTTGCTCTCGTCACTGAAAATCTGTTTCATACGATCGCTGGCAGGGGGCATTGTCGCGACGACAATTGCGGCACCGGTCTTTGTATCAATAAAACCGCTAAAATCGGTCGTTAAGGTAAAATTATCGGGTACACTCATATAGACTGCTGTGCCGGGAACTTTCTGGTAAACTGCTGCACGAGCCACCACCGGAGCTGCACATAAAGCAATAATAAGGGAAATGAGTTTCATCGACTTAAACACTGAACTGACCTCCGGTATCATAAACTCGCGAACCATTACAATCTACTAGAATGACATAATTATTATAATACTAGCAACGCTTTATAGGTAGGGATTGTTCATAATAACTTGCTATCAAGACTGCTTGTTCACGGAAATGTGATCGGACAGTTTGCTCTTACGATATCCGTAACAAAAATAGAATACGACGCCAATAAGGTTCCATAATAGAAAATAATATTGGGTTTTTGACGGCAGGCTGAAGAACAGGTAGATGCAACCGATTGCACTTAACGGCCCGACAATAAAGACCAGAGGCGTTTTGAATTTCCTTGGAACGTCAGGTGCCGTTTTGCGTAAAACCATGAGACATATACCAACAGAGGTAAAGGCGACCAATGTGCCTGCATTGGCGAGAGCTGCTATCTCATCAAGCCGGAAAAGTCCGGCAATGGCAGCAATAATCACTGCGGTGAAAAGCGTTGTCGCAACAGGTGTACCTGTTTTTGCGTTCACACGGGAAAGAAAGGAAGGAAGGGTTCCATCCCGCCCCATAACAAAGAATATACGGGTTTGACCGTAAAAAAATGCCAATAACACAGTGGGTAGAGCAATGACCGCCGCTATACCGATGAGACCTGCAATACGATTGGAACCGAGACTACGCAAAATATGGGCAAGAGGTTCCTCGCTATGGGCAAATTCCGTGTAATGCAATGACCCCACAGCACCGAGGCCAACCAGAACATAAATAATGATGCAAGCAATCAATGAACCGACAATTCCGATTGAAAGATCGCGCCTTGGCTCTTTGGTTTCTTCGGCTGCTGTCGCAATTGTATCAAAACCATAAAAAGCAAAGAAAATAATAGCCGCAGCTGCCATAACGCCGCGCTCCACACCATCGGGAGACATGACTTTTGAAAATCCGTTCGGCATAAATGGATGCAGATTTTCTAGATCAAAATGGGGAAGTGTAACAATAATAAATAAAAGCAGCGCAGCTATTTTGATGATCACCAGAAAAAGATTCAATGTTGCGCTCGCCTTGGTACCGATCATCAACATTGCAGCGATAACAAAGACGATAAACACTGCAGGAAGATTGACAAGACCATGAATACCCGTTGCAGGATCAACCGCATTATAACCGGCAGTCAACCAGAATGGCAGATGAATGCCGATGCCATGCAAAAATCCGGTCGCGTAAGCCGACCAGCCGACTGCAACAGTGCTAACCACCAGAGAATATTCGAGAATGAGACTCCATCCCACGATCCAGGCGATAAGCTCGCCCAATGCCGCATAAGAATACGTGTAGGCGCCTCCTGCCAAGGGGATAAGAGTCGCAAGTTCCGCATAAGCAAAAGCAGCACATGCACAAACTATTCCGGCGATAACAAATGCAAAAAGTACAGCCGGTCCTGCTCTATCGGCTCCGATACCAATCAGTGTATAAATGCCTGTGCCGACAATTCCGCCCACGCCCAAAGCGACAAGATGAGGCCACCCCAATGTAGGGACGAGTTTCCTTTCCCGTTGAACATTTTGTTGAAGAACGGGTTTTCGTCTGAGCCATCCCGACATTTTACATTCCTTACTCTTCCGCCTGATAAGGTTTTTTAAATTTAAAAAAAAGCCTTAACCGAACGGCACAAATTCAAATTTTCCGTATTTTAAGTCTTACAAGACTAAATACGCGACACGATGCGCCCAGTATTCCATGTATTGTTTTATAATTGCAACAAAAAGCTAAAAAAAAGCACCGTCAATAACGGTGCTTTTTAAAATGATCTATGTATTATTTTGGAGCGACCACCATCATCATTTGTCGCCCTTCCAGTTTTGGTTCAGCCTCGACTTTCGCGATAGATGAAGTATCTATCTTTACCCGTTCGAGAAGCTGCATACCCAATTCTTGGTGGGCCATCTCGCGACCACGGAATCGAAGGGTTATTTTGACCTTGTCACCGCCCTCAAGAAATTTGCTGATCGCCTTCATTTTGACCCCATAATCATGGGTATCAATATTTGGCCGCATCTTGATTTCTTTAATTTCCACGGTCTTCTGCTTTTTGCGAGCCTCGGATGCTTTTTTCTGATTCTGATATTTCAACTTACCAAGATCAATTATTTTGCAAACAGGCGGTTCGGCATTTGGAACAATTTCAACAAGATCAAGGCCCGCTTCTTCAGCCATAGCCATAGCATCGTGTGTCGGTATGATTCCGTGATTATGCCCCTCATGATCAATAAGCTGTATACGAGGAATGCGAATATCCTGATTGGAACGCGGCCCATCTTTTGGGGTTGGCGTTGTTTTAAACGGTCGGCGAATGGTCGATTCTCCCTATAATAGTTTCAATTACTCGGTTCTGAAATAAACTACCCAATCAAAAACCGGCGTGATGACTTGCGTCATTCAAAAAAACTCGTCAAATGCTTGTTTGAGATCTGGATAAACTTATCTCTTTTTTTCGTCATATACAAATTAACGTCCAAAAACAACCGAATTAACGTTCAAAAACAACCGAAATGCCAGGCTTTTAATGAATATTGGCATGCGATTGCCATAAAGGGTTTAAGTCATGAATTTCTATTGTTAGAATAAGTATGGTGTGATCAAATTTAAAGATATGAGCAGAATAAGGAGTTTTTTCATGGAAAATGGTGCTCTCGAATTTTTAACTATAGGCCATCAAAAACTCGCTATACGCGCTCTGAAAGGTGACAAACATCCCGGTCTCATATGGCTACCGGGTTATCGTTCACATATGATGGGTGGTAAAGCCGTCGCACTGAACGAATTTGCCCGGAAAAACAATTATCCATTTTTGCGTTTCGATTATTCAGGGACCGGCGAATCGGAAGGCGATTTCTATCAAGGCAGTATTTCGCTGTGGCTCGAGGAAAGCCTGGCACTTTTCGAAAAATTTTGCCAAGGTCCGCAAATTATCGCCGGCTCCTCGATGGGGGGCTGGATTGCACTCCGCATGGCTCAGGAATTGGCCAAGAAAAACATACCGCTTGCCGGCCTATTGCTGCTTGCCCCTGCACCCGATTTCACCCGTGACCTTGTTCGCCCGCAAATGACAAGCAAACAAAACCGGGAACTGGAAGAACGCGGCTTTTTTGAAGTTCCTTATGAAAACGAGCAGGAACCTGTTCCTTTTACCAAAATCTTTCTTGATGATGGTGATAAAAATCTGGTTATGGAAGGCCTCATCGATATTCATTGTCCTGTTCATATTATTCAGGGAATGTCCGACAAAGAAGTGCCTTATCAGCATACGCTCGAACTTGTTGAACATCTGCCTTTCGATAATGTTACTCTAACGCTCATCAAGGACGGTGAACATCATCTTTCTCGCCCTCAAGATATTGCGACAATCATTAATGGGGTGGAAATGCTGATAGCAAACGGTAGCGTTAAATTTTCCTGATGATGCGGCAGAGATAAAATAAACCGGTTCTTCATTCCAGACGAATTTGTTGAAAGGGAAAAAACGGGATAGCATAAAGCGATTTCTAATTTATAAAAAATCCGGTTCTAACACCCGCCAATATGCTTCCCGTAGGTGTTAAATGTTTTCAGTCCGGTGTTTTTTCCTATAATTTGATTAAATCTCTTCAAAAACAGCTTTCATTTCCTAAATAAGGCCCATGTTTTCTAGTCTCACCCGCTCGCCTGATTTAAAGCCGGAAAAGCTGCAATTGACACTTCAATTGTCAGACCGTTCCTTACCGCTTACAATTGTAAAAACTGCGCGCGCAAAAAGGCTGACATTGCGAATAGAAGCTGGCGGAAAAGGCGTTCGTGTCACTGTTCCTCCGAAAACATCGGAAAACGAGATTACGGGTTTCATTGAACGTTATAAAGGTTGGATAGAAAGCCGCATTTCCCGTTTGCCCGCGCCCCGCAACACTCCGATGTTGAAAGCAGGTGCTGCTATACCTATTCTGGGCTATCCCTATAAAATTATACATCAGGAGGGACGCGGCACGGTCACCATTATTACCGATGAGAATGGTAAGGGTGGAAAAATAATCGTCTATGGTGACGAGCGATATCTACCAAGGCGCATTGGAGACGCACTTAAAAAACAGGCTTCGCTGATTATTGCTCCGCTTGTCGAAAAGCATTGCGCTACCGTAGGCCGGAAGCCGGTTTCCGTTCGCTATAAGGACACTAAAAGCCGTTGGGGGTCGTGTTCTGCTGATGGGCATTTGTCATTTTCATGGCGGATTGTCATGGCTCCTTTGGGGGTTATCGACTATCTCGTTGCCCATGAAGCGTCCCACCTTATCGAGATGAATCACAGTTCAAAATTCTGGGCTTTATGCGAAAAGTTATGCCCGCGAACGAAAGAGTATAAAGCATGGTTGAAACGCAATGGACAAGCCTTGCACGCCATTGACTTCAAATAGATCGTTTGACTGATGATAAATAATCTAGCCCGATTGGAGAAACATTCTCCGGCTGAAAGGACATTATTTTATCCATTGCGGAAACACATTATCATATCCGTCTTGGCACTATTTGCCATTATGGAAATGATATTTTGTTCAACCACGTCTTAGCCCGCATTTCAATCTTCTACTGACGGGCGCGGCAGACCATCGCTAAACTATGAGATTGCAGATAACGACAAAAGCTCATTTGCCTATTCTTTAATATCAAAAAACGACCAACCGTTTTTCGACCCGTTTTTAATGCCGGTTAAACAAATTGAAAAAGTCGGTGTTGCTTTTTGATTACTTATTCATCCACTTGCTGAACATTTGCTATGCGCCCATTGCCCGACAGGAAGACCGGCACAAAAACAAGTTTCCTTCAGAAATTTTTACGAACATCGGAATTTATGACCCCGGAGAAAAGTTGTTTCATCAATTGCGGCCGTTAGAGCAATGTTGGTGAGAGCGCATTGTTTTTTGAAAAAGATCGTCAATGATTATGCATCAAGCCCCATTTGCCAAAATTCGGTTTCCAGACGTGTAGCCGTGTTAAAGATTTCGCTCAAATGGTGGAAATGTGCTTCCCCTTCGTATTTTTCCGCAAGTTTATTGAAACTATCAATAAAGGCTATTACCCCTTTGATATATTCCTCGCTTTCGTAATTTTTTATCCATTCCGAATAGGGATTGCCATTAAAGACAGTGGTTTTGGAACCAGCAAGCCGCAGGCCGACTTCGGCATAACCGGCAACACAGGGCAATAAAGCTGCCATCAAATCAAGCCGGTCGCCTGCATATCCGACATCAAGAACATAGCGCGTATAAGCAATTGTTTCCATTGCCTCGGTTGCTCTACCCATTTCCTGTTCGGAAATTCCCCACGTTTTTGCATAGGCGACATGAAGCGGCATTTCTTCAATAATCGATTTGAGACCATCAAGCGCTTCCCTGATATCTGCGATATTCGTCGATTTTGCCGCGAGAAGCGCATAAGCACGGGAAAAATGAACGAGGAACAGATAATCCTGCGTCAAAAATTTTTTGAAACATTTCTCGGCCAGTGTTCCAGCTGCCAATTGATTGACAAAAGGATGGCCGACATAAGCTTGCCACAAACCGCCGGCATTTTTCCTCAAACGTCCAAAAGTGCCTTTGTCGAAATCGGGTTTTTCCATCAATCCTCCGCTATGTCTGCCTGACAGGCTTGTAAAACGACTTTTTCCGCTTTGGACGGATCGTTGTCCTTATAGGTCAGGAATGCGTCATTGCCTTTTATATGAAGACGGTAATTATCCTGATCGTCAACGGCAATGAAAAGCTTTTCGGAAGTTTTAACATCCTCGCGCATTGCCACCAGTTTTCCGTCAACAGATATGACTGCATAAGAACCATCTTTAGCCTTGATAAAAACTGCCTGCAATGCCACGCCCCGTTCACAGATATAGGTTTGGTTGTGCACTAAAGGCTCTTCAGCATTGGCCGCAAAGCTATGTAGAGCAGCAAAAGCAAGCGTTGCAAGGAAAGTCTTTTTCAACATTTTTCAAGGCCTTTACCAAAAGACAAAAAATTTTTTGGAACTTTATATTCAACCACCCGTTAAACGAGCACCAGGACGAAACCTGGTACCCCTAGGTGCCCGATGGAGTTGCCCCCGCTTGTCTAATCGGGCACCCCTTTCTTCTCATTATACGCCTCCTCCCATATAATGAGGACTAACCTACTACGATCGGTGTTCCAACCGGAACCCGATTGTAGAGGTCGATAATATCCTGATTCATTAATCTGATACACCCTGATGACATTGATTGGCCGATGGACCACCATTCCGGTGAACCATGGATTCGATATCCTGTATCACGACCATTCTGGTAAATATAAAGAGCGCGTGCACCAAGCGGATTGGTGGGGCCGGGTTCCATGCCGTTCTTATATTCGACAAGTTCAGGCTTTCTTCCAATCATTTCTGCCGGTGGTGTCCAGCGGGGCCATTCGCGTTTGAACTGAACATTGGCACGCCCCGACCACTGGAAACCTGCTGCACCAATACCGACACCATAGCGTAACGCATCACCATCAGGCTGGATGAAATAAAGAAAATGGTCTTTGAGGCTAACAACAATCGTTCCCGGAGGTTCGCGTGTCGGGTTAGGTACGATCTGGCGTAAAAATTGTTTTGGCACTTTGTCGTAGGGAATTGCTGCAAGCGTGTAAGGCCCTTCATGGACGGCCGCATACATTTTATCAGGCGAGGTAAAACCTTTATCAATGCCGATAAGCGGGCGTGGAATTGAACCGGTCGTCATATTATTGTAACCGCTTCCCAAAATCCCGTCACTCGTGCAGCCACTCAACACCCCGACAAAAGTTGTTCCACTTCCGATTAAAAAACTGCGGCGGGTAAAAGAGAGACGTGATTTTTTCATAAAGCACCTGAACTCGTGTTCAAACAATTGCAGCCAATTGTGGTTTGAAACGAATTCGACTTATCAATCCGTTTCCGATTTTTACCATTATTGAATGCATGCGATTTGTTATTAATGATGCCTAATGATGGTTTCCGAATGGTTAATTCCGATTGTTTAAACTTGCCTCGACCAAGGCACACCAGAAAACCGCGCCGTCGATAATATTTTGATCATTAAAATTATAATGGGGACTATGAAGACTTGCACTGTCGCCATTGCCGAGGAAAAAAAACGCACCCGGACGAGCTTCCAGCATAAATGCAAAATCCTCACTTACAGTGGTTGGTATCTCGGTCTCGACGACTCTGTCCGCTCCCAAAACACGTTTGGCAACATCAAGAGCAAAATCACTATGCTCGGGGTGATTGACCACCGCAGGAACAAGCCTCTCATAATTCACCGATGCAGTTGCACCGAAGCTTGCAGCCTGAGCTTCAACGATTTGTTGGATGCGCTCTTCAACAAGATTTTGAATATCTGCGGAAAAGCTGCGCACAGTCAGCGATATCGTTACGCTATCAGGGATAATATTAAAGGCTTCACCGCCATGAATAGAGCCGGTCGATACAATAGCAGATTGAAGTGGTGGAACATTGCGAGATACAATCGTTTGCAGCGCCATCACGATAGAAGACGCAACAATAACAGGATCAATTGCAGATTCCGGTCGGGCTCCATGACCGCCCTTACCATAAATGACAATTGTTGCTTTATCGACAGAGGCCATCATTGCCTTTTTGGTGAATTGTATTTTTCCTTGTTCCAGTCCCGGCCAGTTATGAAGTCCATAAATGGCATCACAAGGAAATCGTTCAAACAATCCGTCATTAATCATTGCTTTTGCGCCGGCACCAATTTCTTCGGCCGGTTGAAAAATAAGATGCACTGTTCCGTCAAAATTTTTTGTGGCAGCCAAAGCACGTGCGGCGGTAAGAAGTGTCGTTGTATGCCCGTCGTGACCGCAAGCGTGCATCACACCTTCATTTTTGCTGGCATATTCCAGATCTGTTTCTTCTCTTATCGGCAAAGCATCCATATCGGCTCTGATGCCAATCGATTTTGGTCCATTGCCATTCTTCAAACTTGCAACAATACCATTGCCACCAATGTGGCGGGTTACTTCATATCCATATTGTTCCAGAAGTGTCGCTATCCGAGCCGAAGTGGCCGTTTCTTTTCCGGATAATTCCGGATTTTCATGCATGGCATGCCGGAATTCGGTCATTTCCGGCAAATAGGAGAGGATCAAATTTTTGATTGCTTCTGTCGCCATCTTTCCCGTTTCCATCGTTGATCTGGTCAATTATGGAGGTTGCAAGAGGTAGTTATCAAGAAATATCCGACTATTTTTTCTTCACAAGCAGCTATTTTTTACTTTCTTTGAATTCGGTTGCGTGTGTCACTTCCAGAGCCACGGCCAATTGTTAGACAGTAGAAAGCGGCGTCACAAAGCGTGAAAAATCGCCTGTTTTAAAAAAACCGGCAGCCATTTTCCTATTGGTGATACCGAGACCCCCTATAAGAATTTTCAACTTTCTTTTCGATGCACTTCGAAAACCGAGGCAATCAACGGCATTTACCTGCACTCGCGACCAACCCGGTTTCCGTTAAAGAAAAAAATAATTATTTTTCAAGCTTTTGCCAGATATTCTTCAACCAGCGCACCCCACAGGGTTGCACCCACAGCAATACCATCATCGTTGAAATTATAATGCGGTGTATGAAGACCTGCGCTGTCACCATTGCCCATAATGATATAGGCACCAGGTACTTTTTCCAGCATGTAGGAAAAATCCTCACTCGGGGTCAAAGGTTCGGCATTTTCAACGACATTTTTGTCGCCAACAACTTGTTTGGCAACGCCTAGAGCAAAGTCGATCGATTCGGCATCATTTACTGTAACAGGATAACCGCGTTCATAATTGATGATGGCCTTTGCTCCATAGCTTTCGGCCTGCGATTTGGCGAGTTTACAAATTCTTTCCTGCAAAAGGTCCCTTATTTTTGCCGAAAACGCCCGAATCGTCAGCTCCATCTTGACTTCTTCCGGTATGACATTGGAAACACTGCCACCTTTGAACATACCAACAGTGACAAGTGCAGCCTCAAGCGGTGGAACATTACGGGAAACAATGGTTTGCAAGGCCATCACGATAGACGAAGCTGCAACAATCGGATCAATTGTTGTTTCCGGCCGTGCACCGTGGCCACCTTTACCGCGAACAGTAATATAAGCGGTGTCAACCGATGCCATCATCGGCCCTTTCGTAAAACGCAATGTTCCTGAAGGAAAGCCCGGCCAGTTATGCAATCCATAAATCCGGTCGCACGGAAATTTTTCAAACAATCCGTCATCAATCATTTTCTTGCCACCGCCATAGCTTTCCTCGGCAGGCTGGAAGATAACGCGGACTGTGCCATCAAAATTTTTCGTTTCGGCAAGATAACGGGCGGCAGTCAGAAGAATTGTTGTATGCCCATCATGCCCGCAAGCATGCATGACCCCTTCATTCTTGCTGGAATAGTCGAGATTGGTTTCTTCTTCGATCGGCAAAGCATCCATATCGGCACGGATACCGATTATTTTTTTGCCGTGACCGACTTTCAATGTGCCAACAATACCGGTTTTACCGACACCCCGTACAACATCAAAGCCCCAGCTTTTAAGCAGGCTCGCTACTTTATCGCCGGTTTTAAGCTCGTTAAAGCCCAATTCAGGGTTTTCGTGAATTTGGTGGCGGATTGCCACCATTTCATCAATCGTTTTATCAATATGCTCGCGAATATGTTTCATAGATCAAAGTCCTATGTGCTACATTTTTCGAGAATGTAGCTTTTGAAAGTCATTTCAAATATGTTTCAGCCAATGAAACCCAATAACACCCACCAAGAGGAAGCAATTCATCGTTGAAATTATAATTGGGACTATGCAAAGGCGCACTGTCACCATTTCCGATGACAACATAAGACCCAGGCACTTTTTCCAACATAAAGGCAAAGTCTTCACTTCCCGATGGTTTCGCCATATTGTCATCAACATGATCGCGCCCGAAAATTTTTGCCGCAACATCAACAGCAAATGCTGTCTCTGCTTCGTGGTTGACCAGCACCGGATATGAACGCTGGTAATCAACTTCAGCCGTTGCGCCAAAACTTTCAGCTTGTAACTTTGCCAGATTTTCTATACGCGATTGCAGTAAATCCCTTACATCCGGACTAAAGCAACGGACAGTGAGCAACATTTCCGCACTATCGGGAATAACATTTGCGGCAACCCCTGCATGAAAGCTACCAACGGTTACGACAGCTGTTTCAAGCGGTGGCACATTTCGCGAGACAATCGTTTGCAAGCTTGAAATGATCGCAGCACTTGCCGCTATCGGATCAATTGCCTTATCCGGAACAGCACCATGGCCGCCCTTGCCAATCACTTTGATTTTGACAGTATCGCTTGAAGGCATCAATGCACCGGTATTCGCGGAAATTTTACCGGTTGGAGACCCTGGCCAGTTGTGCATACCAAAAACGGCATCACACGGGAATTTTTCAAAAAGGCCATCGTCAATCATTGCTTTTGCACCGGCAAAACCTTCTTCTGCCGGTTGGAAAATGAGGTTGAGTGTCCCATTGAAATTTTTTGTTTCGGCAAAGTAGCGCGCGGCCGTTAACAACATGGTTGTGTGGCCGTCATGACCACAAGCATGCATTTTGCCTTCATGACAACTGGAATATTCCAGATTTGTCATTTCTGTAATCGGTAAAGCATCAAAATCGGCACGCAAACCGATGGATTTTTTGCCATCACCAACTTTCAATCGCCCGACAACGCCGGTCTTGCCAAGGCCTGTTGTAACTTCATAACCCCATTTTTTCAAAAGGTCGGCGATAACTTTTGCCGTTCTATGCTCTTCATAAGCTGTCTCAGGATGGGCATGCAAATCGTGGCGCACTGCTTCCATTTCCGGCACATAGGCGGCCATAGTTTGAAGGATTTTTTTTGCGTCCGGCGAAAGGTGTTCATTACTCATTCAAATTCCCCTATTTCCTCTAATTAAATTTCATAATTAAATTTCATGGCGCTTTTCGTCGAAAGCCAGATATGCCGCCACGCCAAAGACGAGAGACACTCCAAGATACCAGAATGGTGCCATAATATTGCGGTCGGATATTTTAAGGAGGAATGTTACAATCATTTGTGCTGTACCACCAAAAATTGAAACACCAAAAGCATAAATAACCGCCGTTGCTGTTGCGCGAATTCTTTTCTCGAATGCTTCTATAATGAAAAGAACTGATAAGGTTAACATCAACCCCATGCAAATCATTGACACGGTGTAAAAAGCCAGAAAAGCATGCATATTTTGCACAAAGTGGAATGCAAAATAGGATGAGATAAAGGTGACGGTCAAAACTGTGATAGCCGCGCCTTTACGCCGTTCCAACCGGTCGCAAAAAAAGCCTGCAAAAATAGTCACAATGATAACAATGACACTTGCATAACTCGATACAAGGAACGATTGCGAGTTTCCGATTTCCGTTACCGTCTTCAGGTAATTCGGCATAAAAAACACCAAAATATACATCATGACAGTTCCCGGAAAAACGATAAGGATACCGAGTATCGTCTGTTTTGTATGTTGGCTTATAAGCTCTTTGAACGGATGTATTGTATGTTTTTCAACCGTTGGTGCCTCATATGTTTCCTTGATATGGGCGCGGATATAAAGCCCGACAGGAATAATAAGAAGTGACAAGATAAATGGTATGCGCCACCCCCAGCTTTCCATGGCTTCTTTGGGAAGATGCTTCATTAATAAGGAGGCAAGAAGCGAACCGCATAAAGTACTCAAGCCTTGCCCCAAAAACTGCCAGCTCACGAAAAATCCGCGCTTGTTACGTTCGGCCGATTCCATAAGAAGCGTTGTTGCCGCGCCAACTTCTCCACCGGCTGAAAATCCTTGACAGAGACGCCCCAAAACAATCAACAATGGTGCAAAAATACCGATTGCTGAATAAGGTGGTGCAAATCCTATCAATGCACTGCCAATGGCCATTAATACAATTGTCAGTAACATTGCAGCTTTACGCCCATGACGATCGGCATAGGCACCGATAATAATACTGCCTAATGGCCGCATGACAAAGCCTACGCCAAAAACCGATACCGATATCAGCAATGAAATCAGCTTATCTTCAGAATTGAAAAAGACATGTCCGATAATGGCGGCAAAAAAACTATAAACCGTGAAATCGAACATTTCGAGAAAATTGCCGATACCTGTTCCGACAATCAATTTCGTTTTGCTACCGACAGGCGTCAGGGTAACATTCCCCCCATCATTGTCGCGAGTATTTACTAGTCCGGACATAATTGCTATCCCTTGATAATTTCCCCTGCCAATTTAACCCGAGCGACGAAATTCAGGCACGCAATTTCTTTAGCAATCTGACAAAAATATTAACAATATATTTTCTTAATTATTATCATATTGGTGAATAATAACTGTTGATACTATTTGAGACAAAGGACAATAGCAATGTTGACACTCAAAGATCCTGTAGCTTTGGCACAGGCGCTTATCCGTTGTCCATCTGTTACGCCGCATGAAAATGGTGTATTAACGCAAGTTCAAACATGGGCAAAAGCCCTTGGTTTTTCTGTTGAACGACCAATCTTTACGGATAAAAATACACCCGATATTGAAAATCTTTATGCGCGTATCGGTAGAAATGGTCCGCATCTTGCTTTTGCCGGTCATACCGATGTTGTACCGGTGGGTGACGAAAAAGCGTGGAACTTTCCGCCATTTGAAGGCGCTATAAAAGACGATAAACTTTACGGCCGTGGCGCTGTTGATATGAAAGGCGGAATTGCCTGTTTTATTGCAGCAGTTGCCCGTTATTTGGAAAAAAATCCGCTTGAAGGCTCGCTCAGCCTGTTGATAACAAATGACGAAGAAGGTCCCGGTATTAATGGCACAATAAAGCTTTTGAAATGGGCAGCCGACAAGGGCGAAAAATGGGACACCGCAATTGTCGGAGAACCGACAAACCCGAATAATTTAGGCGACATGATTAAAATTGGCCGGCGCGGTTCGCTTTCCGGCATTATCACTGTCACCGGGCATCAGGGCCATGTAGCCTATCCCGAAAGAGCGGCCAATCCGCTCGATCTCGTTATAAAATTATGTGAAGCGCTTAAAAATCCGGTTATGGACAAAGGAAGCGAAAATTTCGAGCCAAGCAACCTTGAAATAACGACCATAGATACTGGCAATACAGCCACCAATGTTATTCCGCAACAAAGTGTTATCCGGTTCAATGTCCGCTATAATGACAATTGGACTGCAGAAACCTTGAAGCAGGAAATAAAAAAGCGGCTTAACTCGGTAAAACTTGAAAAAAAGGGCTCACTTGTACCGACGTTCAAAGTCGACTGGGTTATAAGCCCCGGTGGAGTTTTTCTGACGAAAAATGATGAGCTTGTCGGATGTTTGAGCAATGCAATAAAAACAGTAACGGGACGCACACCGGAATTATCCACCTCTGGGGGCACATCGGATGCCCGTTTTATTAAAGATTATTGTCCCGTTGTCGAATTCGGGCTGGTAGGAAAAACCATGCATATGGTTGATGAATGCGTAGCAATAGATGACCTTGAAAAGCTCACAAAGATTTATGAGAATTTTTTAGCGACTTTCTTTAACGCTTGAAAATCGACAGACTTATTGTGATGAGCCACTATTTGAGATGAGCCACCATATTATAAAAAGCCGGTCGACAAACCGGCTTTTAAAGCATTCTTGTAAAGCAAGTTTCTAAAAGTCTAGCGTTCACAAGTCATCCAGAATTTGCTTGCGCCAAATTGCCAGTCTTTTTGGCTCGGTTTCGACATAAAGACAATCAATCTGTTATTGTCGACAAAGCTCGCCGATGCATCACCTGTTTTACGAATTTATTTTTTTGTTTGGCTGTCACTATTGCCAATGCCTTCGAAAAATTCTTTCATACGGGCAAAAAATCCATGTGACTGAGGCGAGTTTTCATCAACAGAAAGCTTTTCGAACTCTTCCAGAAGTTCCCGTTGTCTTTTGCTCAATTTTTGCGGCGTTTCGATTGCCACCTGAATATAAAGATCGCCGGTTGTCTGTTGGCGTAAAACCGGCATTCCCTTACCCTTCAAGCGGAATTGACGGCCATTTTGGGTGCCTTCCGGAACTTTGACCCGTGTTTTCAACCCGTCAAGCGTTGAAACTTCAAACTCTCCGCCAAGTGCTGCAGTTGTCATGGAAATAGGCACGCGGCAGTAAAGATCGGCACCATCACGTTGAAAAAATTCATGTGGTTTGATGGATAGGAAAATATAAAGATCGCCAGCCGGTCCGCCATGGCTTCCGGCATCTCCTTCACCCGCCAGACGAATACGTGTACCATCTTCAATGCCTGCGGGAATATTGACTGTCAATGTGCGCTCTTCTTCGATACGCCCCTGTCCATGGCATTTCGGGCAAGGATCCTTGATAGTTTCGCCGCGTCCCTGACATGTCGGGCAAGTTCTTTCAATCGAAAAGAAACCTTGAGCGCTACGGACTCTTCCGGTCCCGCCACAAGTTGCACAGGGCTGCGGCTTCGAGCCCTTCTTGGCACCCGTTCCCGAACAAAGATCACAGGTGATCGAACCCGGCACCCTGATTTGCGCAGTTTTACCATGGTAAGCCTCTTCCAGAGTGACTTCCATATTGTAACTCAAATCGGCTCCACGCTCGCGCCCATCGGCACGTTTGCGTCGTGCACCGCCCATCATCTCGCCAAAGAAATCTTCAAAAATATCGGAAAAACCGCCCGCAGCAAAACCACCACGTCCAAACGGATTTCCACCACCGCCACCATTTTCAAAAGCAGCATGGCCGAAACGGTCATAAGCGGCACGCTTTTGAGGATCTTTTAAAACCTCATAGGCTTCGCCTATTTCTTTGAATTTTTGTTCCGCCTCTTTATCACCAGGATTTCTGTCCGGATGATATCGCATGGCAAGTTTCCGAAATGCAGATTTGAGCGTTTTTTCATCGCATTCTCGTGAAACGCCCAATGTTTCATAATAATCAACTTTCATCGCTTATTCCTGCAGTTCCTCTGCCATTTATTGACGAGACGACATTTACCATATTCAAAATTCGCTCGAACAATTGTCGCTGGTTTTAAAAAACCGTTGTCATTTTGGCTTTTATTGCGAGCATATCGGCTGTTTTATAACAAAGCCCGCCCTTTTGATAAAAGGTCGGGCTTTTTCAATTTTACAAGGACATCAGAGCAATTATTTCTTATTGTTCTTGTCGTTGTCGTCGACTTCTTCAAAATCGGCATCAACAACATCGTCGTCTTTGTGCTCTTCTTTTGCTGCATCATGGGCAGCATCAGCCTCTGCCTGAGCTTTTGAAGCGGCATACATTGCTTCACCAAGTTTCATGCTGACTTCAGACAATTTCTTGGTTTTCTCAGGAAGACTATCAACATCATCCGATTCAATGGCCTTCTTGACATCTGCAATTGCAGCTTCAATGGCCGACTTGTCTTCAGCCGAAACTTTGTCGCCATAATCGGCAAGCGATTTCTCGGTTGTATGAACAAGAGCCTCTGCCTGATTCTTGGCCTCAACGCCCTCACGCCGCTTCTTGTCATCGGCAGCATGGGCTTCAGCATCCTTGACCATCTTGTCGATATCGGCATCGCTCAAACCGCCAGAAGCCTGAATGCGGATCTGGTGTTCTTTACCGGTGCCTTTATCTTTTGCCGAAACACTGACAATACCGTTGGCGTCAATATCGAATGTAACTTCGATCTGCGGAACGCCACGTGGTGCCGGCGGAATGCCTACAAGGTCAAACTGGGCAAGCAACTTGTTGTCGGCTGCCATCTCGCGTTCCCCCTGGAAGACACGAATAGTCACAGCATTCTGATTATCTTCAGCCGTCGAGAAGGTCTGCGACTTCTTGGTCGGAATTGTTGTATTGCGTTCGATCAAGCGTGTGAACACACCACCCAATGTCTCGATGCCGAGAGAAAGCGGTGTAACATCAAGCAATAGAACGTCTTTGACATCGCCCTGCAAAACGCCGCCCTGAATGGCAGCACCCATGGCAACAACCTCATCCGGGTTAACGCCTTTATGCGGATCCTTGCCAAAGAAAGTTTTTACAATTTCCTGAATCTTCGGCATACGGGTCATACCGCCAACGAGCACGACTTCGTCAATATCGCCAGCGCTCAAACCGGCATCCTTCAATGCAGCCTTACAAGGATTGATTGTGCGTTGAACCAGATCTTCAACCAATGACTCAAATTTTGCACGGGTCAATTTCATGGTCAGGTGTTTAGGACCGGTTGCATCAGCGGTAATGAACGGCAAATTAATTTCTGTTTGCTGCGAAGATGACAATTCGATCTTGGCTTTTTCAGAAGCTTCTTTCAAACGCTGCAAGGCCAATTTGTCTTTTCTCAGATCAATGCCGTTTTCTTTTTCAAATTCTTCGGCAAGATAGGTAACCAGACGCATATCAAAGTCTTCACCGCCAAGGAATGTATCACCATTGGTCGATTTAACCTCGAAAACGCCATCACCAATTTCGAGAACCGAAATATCGAATGTACCACCGCCCAAGTCATAAACAGCAATTGTCTTACCGTCTTTCTTGTCAAGACCATAAGCCAAAGCAGCAGCGGTAGGCTCGTTAATGATACGTAAAACATCAAGACCGGCAATCTTACCGGCATCTTTCGTTGCCTGACGCTGGGCATCATTAAAATAGGCAGGAACAGTAATAACAGCCTGCTCAACTTTTTCGCCCAAATAGGACTCTGCCGTTTCCTTCATTTTCTGCAAGACCATTGCAGAAACCTGAGAAGGTGAATATTTCTTGCCTTCTACTTCAACCCAGGCGTCACCATTTTCCCCTTTGACGATTTTATAAGGAACAAGTTCTTTGTCCTTGGTAACCATCGGGTCGTCAAAACGACGGCCAATCAAACGCTTGACCGCAAAAATAGTGCCTTCAGGATTGGTAACAGCCTGACGTTTCGCCGGCTGGCCTACAAGACGCTCGCCACCCTCTGCAAATGCTACAATAGAAGGTGTTGTGCGGGCACCTTCCGAATTTTCAATAACTTTCGCGTTTTTGCCATCCATGACAGCCACGCAAGAGTTTGTCGTACCTAAGTCAATACCGATTACTTTTGCCATATATCTACTCTCCATTCAGCAAGCTGTCGGGACCTCTACCGAGCATTCCAATCAGACAGCTCCTTATCATATGAAAAGCTCGTAATGGCCACTCAAAAATCGGCAACCATAACGAACCTCGTTGAGGCGTATATAAGGGCACCCCTGTAGAGGTGCAAGAGATGTTGAAAAGATTCATATGAGAAAGCGTTTTTTTGCCAATATTTTCGTCTTTCTAACTGTTTCCAGTTCGGGTAACAATCCGCCAAACCCCTGTTTTCATTAGAGCCAAAGATATTTTCAGAGCCAACAAAACTTATGAAGCCGAAAAGTTGGTTGGCACGTGCGACGAGGTGTCTAAAAAATCCGGTTTGCAAATAAAATCCGATTATGTATCTATGCCATTGTCACAAACTAAATGACCCGGAATAGCTTTGTGACTTGAATAAAACATTGTCTGGAACATTTCTTTATTGTTTATTCAATTCAGGATAGTCTAACCAAGCAGTGTGATGACATGGAGCATCAACGCTTCAAAACAGGAGAAGTTAAAATGAAAAAGATTCTTGCAGTCTCTTTGGCTGGCCTTTTGGCAGCAGGATCGATGATATTGGCAGCTGAAGCCCGCAATGGCTCAGGTGACGGTTCAGTTGAAGATAGCTACGTAGAAGGCCAAAAGGCAAAAGCCCCCGAGGGCGATGTTCATCATGATCGTGGTGGCAACGCCGGTCGCCACTTTGGTGATGGTTCACGTGAAGACAGTTATGTTCCTGGTGAAAAGAAAGATTCACCCATGGACAAGACCGTTATTCAGGATGATGAAAAAGGCGAATCTGACGACGGTTCACCGCGTAAGTAATTTGGTTTTACTAATAAGCGAGGCGGGTTTTACCCGCCTTTTATTTTAATCTATTCTTGGTTTACGTTTATTATTCTGACAGAAAAATACCAATAAACCGGCTAACCGCTTTTTAAAAGAACCGGCCATTCAATGGCATTCAATATAATTTAAATTCATTTAAAGTCATTCAAAATAAAATTTGCTATAAATTTTCTCTTAAAGAAACAATATTTTTTATAAGAAATATCATTAAACTCATTCAATTCATATTAAATATAAACCCAATTTAGATTAAACATAACGCGAAGAACACTGTTCAAAACAATACTTAGTCGATGAGTTTAACGGGCAGGGATATTCATCGGCGACGATCATCCCGATCTGCCAAGCCGAACCGGCAATGACAGACAAATTCTTCGGCAACAATCTTCCATTTTCCGGATGTCGGTAGATTGGAAAATCAGGATTTTTGTCGATTACACCAATTGGTAAAACTGGCGTATGATCGACCAGCCCTCGTCAGCACTTTCGACATAATTGACGAGTTTTGCATCATCAGGTGAAATCGTCCCTTGTTCGGCAAGATAATCGAGATTGATAACATTTTGCCAGAATTCACGGCCGAACATCAATATCGGCACACGTTTCATACGACCTGTCTGGATGAGGGTGAGTGATTCGAAAAATTCATCCAATGTACCGAAGCCACCGGGAAAAATGGCTATAACCTTTGCCCGCATGAGAAAGTGCATTTTGCGCATCGCAAAATAATGGAAGTCAAAACAGAGATCGGGTGTTACATAAGGATTTGGTGCCTGTTCATGCGGCAATACGATATTAAGCCCGATACTGGGAGCACCGACATCGGCTGCACCGCGGTTACCCGCCTCCATCACACCGGGACCGCCACCGGTTATAATGACAAATTCATGATGACCGGTCGAAGCAGAATATTGTGAACAAAGTTGGGAAAATTTTCGCGCTTCGTCGTAATAACGGGAGGCATTTTCAAGATTTTTCTTCTGTTCGGGGGTTTTTGCCGCACGTGGTTCTTTACCCGGTTCCGGAATACGCGCACCACCAAACAATACAACAGTCGACTTGATGCCGTGCTCAACAAAACTGAATTCGGGCTTCATGAGTTCGAGACCGATTCGGACAGCACGTAATTCGCGCCGCATCATGAAATCTTCGTCTACATAGGCAAGGCGATAGGCAGGTGAACGCGTTTGGGCAGTATCGGGAACTTCATGAACCTTACGGGCATCCTCTTTCGAGTGCCGAAAAGGTGTCCAACCGTTTTTTTCGCCATTAGCCATTCAGAAACTTCCTTTTCATTGACCACAATTGTTTCTTGCATTAGGCCGGATAGAATAAATGCTGATGCTTTCGACTTACTTAACGGAGACCTAATGCCATGACCAATCTGTCCCAACTGGAATCCATCATAGAAAAGGCGTTTGATGAACGCGAAAAAGTAAATATCCTGACAAAGGGAGAAATACGAGAGGCGGTTGACCATGTGCTCGATCTGCTTGACAAGGGAGAACTGCGCGTTGCCGAACGCGAAACCAATGGCAACTGGAAAGTTCATCAATGGTTGAAAAAGGCGGTTCTCCTGTCATTCCGCCTCAATGCTATGGGGCTTATCTCGGGCGGACCTGACCAATCATCATGGTGGGATAAAGTGCCATCGAAATTTGACGGCTGGAATGCCGATAATTTCGAAAAAGCAGGCTTTCGCGCGGTCCCCAACGCCATTGTCCGTCGTTCAGCCTATATTGCCCCGAGCGTTGTTTTGATGCCCTCATTCGTCAATATCGGTGCTTATGTCGGTGAAGGTACAATGGTCGATACATGGGCGACAGTCGGCTCTTGTGCACAAATTGGCAAACATGTCCATTTGTCGGGTGGTGCCGGAATTGGCGGTGTTCTTGAACCTTTACAGGCAGGCCCGACAATTATTGAAGACAATTGCTTTATCGGAGCCCGTTCCGAAGTGGTAGAAGGTTGTATCGTCCGCGAAGGCGCAGTCCTTGGCATGGGCGTTTTCATCGGCAAATCAACCAAGATTGTCGACCGTGCAACCGGTAAAATCACTTATGGCGAAGTACCGCCCTATTCAGTCGTTGTGGCGGGAACTATGCCAGGAAAACCTTTTCCGAATGGCGAAGCCGGTCCCAATCTTTATTGTGCAGTCATTGTCAAACGGGTCGATGAAAAAACCCGCTCGAAAACATCGGTTAATGACTTGTTGCGCGACTAGGCAATCAGGTTGAAAAATCCGGTCTATCAATAAAACCCTGACAAATGGAAACGGAATAAAAATTCCAAGCCGATCTCCGGCCGATCAGTTATTTGATAATCAGATAAACGGATTAGCCGGAGACCTGACGATTCAAGATGATCAAAAATTCTAAAAAAAGAAAGGTGAAGAAGTTTAAGACTTCTTCACCTTATCTTCTCGAATAGAGTGCAGCAGAGTATGCGGGGGTGTAACTCTGCTGCGCCGGGCCAAGGTCGTTCTAAAGACCAAAGCCCAACCGGTTCTCGGCCCATGAAAAGCCGGAAAACGAGTAGCTTCTGAAAATTTAAATCGATTATTAGTCGGCTTATTAATAAGCGTCAACACCCAAAGAGGCTAACAAATACGAATAACTTACAAATTAACAGCTTATGATTGAAGTTTTGAATTTCGATAAAAGAAAAATTGTATTTTTGGAAATATTAAAAAACTTTCTTGTCCTAATTTGGTCAATTCCTGTTCAAATCGAACGCTTTTCACTTCATATCGAATCACTCCTGTTTTCCAACAAAAATCGATTTCGAATTTGTGGTTTTGCTTAGGAACAAGATGGCCCTCTGACATTGAATGGCAAAAGGACTTCGTTCAAGCCGACGTCGATATTTTGCACAAAACCGATATTGTTTTTTCAAACGATTTTTAAAAAACGATAGTGGAGAATCGAATCACTGCAAAATCATTTCCGATTTAAGCAAGTGGCATTGAATCCAGTATGATAGACACCAAGGATTGTCGCTCCACGAACGCCCGACTTTCAGAATAAACATTGCTACGAATGCTATTCATTCATTTTTAAAGCCTGGATAAACGCCTCTTGAGGAATTTCCACCTTACCGAATTGGCGCATGCGCTTCTTGCCTTCTTTTTGTTTTTCAAGAAGTTTGCGTTTACGGCTCACGTCGCCGCCATAACATTTGGCTGTGACGTCTTTACGCAAGGCGCGGATATTTTCACGCGCAATAATCTTGCCGCCGATAGCTGCCTGAATGGGAATCTGGAACATGTGTTGAGGAATAAGTTCCTTCAACTTTTCACACATTGAACGACCGCGTTTTTCGGCTCCGGACCGGTGCACGAGAATCGAAAGTGCGTCAACCGGTTCACCATTGACCAGAATACTCATTTTGACGAGATCACCTTCCCGATAATCGGTTACGTGATAATCGAAAGACGCATAGCCTTTGGAAATCGATTTCAAACGATCATAGAAATCGAAAACAACCTCGTTGAGCGGCAGGTCATAGGTAACCATCGCACGTGTACCGACATAGGAAAGGTCAACCTGAATCCCGCGACGATCCTGACAGAGTTTTAAAATTGCGCCGAGATATTCATCCGGAGACATAATTGTGGCGCGTATCCACGGCTCTTCAATGGAAGCAATTTTAACAACATCAGGCATATCGGCCGGATTATGGAGCTCTTTGACCGACCCGTCGGTCATATTGATGCGATAGACAACAGAAGGAGCCGTGGCAATTAAATTGAGATTAAACTCGCGTTCAAGCCGTTCTTCAATAATTTCAAGGTGCAAAAGCCCTAAAAAACCGCAGCGGAAACCAAAGCCTAGAGCAGCGGAGGTTTCCATTTCATAAGAAAAACTGGCATCATTCAAACGAAGCTTGCCCATTGCCGCACGAAGATCGGCAAAATCATCCGCATCAACCGGAAAGAGCCCGCAGAAAACCACCGGTTGCGCGGGCTTGAACCCTGGCAAAGCATGGTCACAAGGACGATGATCTTCCGTAATTGTATCGCCGACGCGCGTATCGGCCACTTCCTTGATAGAAGCGGTAATGAAGCCCAATTCGCCTGGCCCCAAGTCTTCAATCGTTGCCATTTTGGGAGTGAAAACACCAACCCGCTCGACCGGATATTTTGCGCCGGTGCCCATCATGCGGATTGTTTGGCCTTTTTTCAAAACCCCGTCGATCACGCGCACAAGAACAATCACGCCTAGATAGGCATCATACCAACTATCGACCAGCATTGCTTTGAGCGGCTTGTTAATATCCCCTTCGCGGGGTGCTGGCAATTTGTGGACAATGGCCTCGAGAACCTTGTCGACGCCCATACCGGTTTTTGCCGAAATCTCTATTGCATCGCTCGCATCAATGCCGATCACTTCCTCGATTTGCTCTTTGACACGTTCGGGCTCGGCCGCAGGCAGATCAACCTTGTTAAGAACAACAACGATTTCATGATTATTGTCGATTGCCTGATAAACATTGGCGAGCGTTTGCGCTTCCACGCCTTGCGAAGCGTCGACAACAAGAAGTGACCCTTCACAGGCAGCAAGAGAACGCGAGACCTCATAGGCAAAGTCGACATGCCCCGGTGTGTCGATCAAATTCAAAATATAGGTTTCACCATTTTTTGCCTTATAATGAAGCCGCACTGTTTGCGCTTTGATAGTGATGCCGCGTTCGCGCTCGATATCCATCGAATCAAGCACTTGCTCTTTCATTTCCCGCTGGGCAAGGCCACCCGTCATCTGGATGAGCCGGTCAGCCAAAGTTGATTTTCCGTGGTCAATATGGGCCACGATGGAGAAATTCCGAATATGGTCGCGATCTACTGTCATGAAAAGCGATTTAGCAAGGAACGCAAAGAAACGCAAAGCCGAAATGAATGTTGGGAAGCAAGTTTGCAGAAATCTTCTTCATTCCACAGATAAGCTTATTGATATTGCCCGATTTTTACCTGAAATTCGGACTGTTTTTTTCGTTTTGAGAAAACGTCTTTAAACAACACTTCAAACCGTCAATAGCACGGTTTCAGGTTTTTTATAAAAAGTCATAGCTTTTCAAGCGAGCCGCGTTCATTCCATAGTCCGGATGTGTCTTTAAAAAGGGAATTTTTTCGCGCGCTTTTTATCATTCTTGAGCTATTGCCCGCCTTTTCGGCTTCAATTCGGAAACAAGAATACCAATGATAATGCAAAATGCTCCAAGAATTGCAAGGTGAGGCACGCGTTCGCCGGCAATCCACCCGACGAGACCCGCCCAAACCGGTTCACCGGTATAGATGATTGTTGCACGCGTTGGTGAAACCGAGCGTTGCGCCCAATTCATTGTAAGCTGAATGAGAGCACTCATCGCAGCCAAACCCAATCCTGCCGACACCCACACCCAAGAAAATGCCGGGATAGTTTCGCCATTAACCGGCATTGCCACAAAGGAAAGGAAGCCCGCAACAAAAAGCTGTACAACGGTGACACGTCGGCTATCGACCCGACCGGCAAAAAAGCTGATAAAGACAATTTCCGAGGCAATTGCAAAAGCCGATAAAAGTGTGAGAATTTCGCCCTTTGAAAAATCTATTGCATGAATTCCTTGCCCGGAAACCAGAAGTAAACCGATAAACGCAAAGCTTATTCCAATGAAACTCGTCAAACGCGGTTTTTTACGTAAAATTATCCATTGCAAGAGCGGTACGAGCGGAACATAAACAGCGGTAATAAAGGCCGACTGGCTGCTTGCAATGGTCTTTAATCCGGCAGTTTGCAAACTATACCCCAGAAAAATAGGAATGCCGATAACTACACCGGCGAAAATATCATGCATACTGATATTTTTGAGGCTTCGCCAAAAAATGATGCCGGCAAAAATACCGGCAAGAATGAAGCGGAAACCGACAAAGAATAATGGCCCGCAGGAGCGCATTGCCAAATGGATGATAAGAAAGGTTGCGCCCCATAGAAAAGTTATGCCGATCAGAGCGAGTTCTTGTCTCGACAAGAGATAAAACGCGTTTCCCTTCGCTCCCGCCATTCAGCTTGCCCTGTTCAGGTAATCCGAAAGGCTATGGAGAAAACTTTCAAGTTCCGGTGCTTCAATATCAACGAAAGCCGGAATTTCTTTATCCTCTTTGTGACCAACCAGTATCGTGGTCATGCCAAGTTCTTTGCAGGTTGAAAGATTGGCAAGATTATCTTCAAACATTGCTGTTTTTTCCGGATCGATTGAAAAATGTCCTAAAAATCTGTGATAGGCTTGCCGGTAAGGCTTAGGCAAAAAATCGGTAAATGTGACATCATAAATGCCGTCAAAACATCCGGTTAAGCCACGGTGGGTAAGAACACGTTCCGCGTGAGCACGGTCGCCGTTGGTAAATATGAATTTGCGGCCGGGCAAGCTTTTAATATCTTCGGCAAGCTGCGGATCTTTTTTTAACGGCGAATAGTCGATATTATGAACATCCCTCAAATAGTCTTTTACATCGACAAAATATTCTTCGATCATACCGCGTAGAGCGCCACCATAAGTTTGCCTGAAATATTGGCGAAATTTTTTGACCTCTTCATCATCGTCAAGTTCGAGCTGTTTTTTGACATAGGCACTGATACGTTTGTCGATCTGTGCCCAAAGCCCGCTTTCTCTCGGATAAAGTGTATCATCAAGATCGAATACCCAAACATTCACGGTTGTGAGCTTAGACAAAATTTTTTCGTTTATCATGGCACAATCAACGTACCTGCACCGCGTTCAGTAAAAAGTTCAAGCAAAACCGAATGGGCAGTTTTACCATTCAGAATAACAACGCCTTCAACACCGCGATTGATTGCCTGAATACACGTTTCGACTTTTGGTATCATACCGCCGGATATGGTCCCGTCACGCATAAGCTCTTCACATTGCTTGACTGTCAGTTCCTTGTAAAGTTTTCCGGCTTTATCGAGAACACCGGGCACATCTGTCAAAAACAGCAAGCGCTTGGCTTTAAGGGCACCGGCAATGGCACCGGCAAAAACATCGGCATTAATGTTATAAGTATTGCCATCCCTTCCCGGCGCAACCGGAGCAATGACCGGTATCATTTCGGAACGGGCAAGCAGATCAAGAAGTGTGCGGTCGACTTCAACCGGTTCGCCGACATAGCCCAGGTCGAGAATGCGCTCGATATTGGAATCGGGATCGATAACCGTCTTCCTGGCTTTTTCGGCAAAAACCATATTGCCATCTTTGCCGCAAAGACCGATTGCCCATTCGCCCTCGGCATTGATCATCGCAACAATTTCCTTGTTGATCGAACCGGCCAGAACCATTTCGACAACTTCGACAGTTTTTGAATCTGTTACCCGAAGTCCACCTTCGAACTTCGATTCAATTCCCATTTTAGAAAGAAGTTTTGCAATTTGCGGACCACCGCCATGAACGACAATCGGGTTGATGCCTGATTGTTTGAGAAGCGCAATATCGCGCGCAAAAGCATGTCCGAGTTCAGGATCTCCCATTGCATGGCCACCATATTTTACCACGACGGTCTTATTCTCGTATTTTTGCATATAGGGCAAAGCTGCAGAAAGCAGTGCAGCCTGTCTTTCTGCGATATCGGCAGCGTTGGTTATTGGTTCATCCATTAAAATCGCCCTCCTCGGAAGTACAGCGAAATAGGTACTCCCAATTTTAATAACAAGAAATCTTATGCTCTAAAACCTTTAAAACACAATATAACGTTATCGTAATGCAAGATATTTTTCTATCGATACAATTTAGCACTAGACAAGAATTTTTTACCCGTTAGATTTCGCGACAGGGGAGTTTGCAAACTGGGAGGGTTGCATAATGTCGTCTTACAAACAAATTTATGATGAGTGTTTAAAACACCCGGACAAGTTTTGGGGTGAGGCTGCCCGTCTGATCGACTGGTTCAAACCATATGACAAAGTGTTTGATAAAGATGCCGGAGTCTATGGGCGTTGGTTCACGGGCGGAAAAACGAACGCTTGCTATAATGCTGTCGACCGCCACGTCAAAGCGGGACGTGGTGCGCAAGTGGCTATCTATTATGATAGTCCGGTAAGCAATGCTAAAAGAGCAATTACTTATCAGCAACTTTACGAAGAAGTGCAGGCACTCGCAGCCTTTATGCAGGATATTGGCATAAAAAAGGGAGACCGCGTTCTCATTTATATGCCTATGATTCCACAGGTTTTTACTTCAGTTTTTGCCTGTACACGCATTGGAGCCGTGCATTCGGTTGTATTCGGGGGATTTTCTGCCAAAGAACTTGCCATCCGGATTGACGATTGTAAGCCGAAACTTATCATTGCTGCCTCTTGCGGAATTGAACCGAACCGTATTGTTCCCTATCAGGCAATGGTTAATCAAGCGATAGACATGGCTAAACATGAAGTCGACCATTGCATTGTTCATGAACGGCCGATTACCCAAAAAGCCCCCGAGGGACTTTTTACCTTAAAAGAAGGACGTGATTTCGATTACGCCAAAGTGCTCAAAGAAAATATGGGGCGCAAAGTCCCGTGTGCAGAGCTTTCCGCAACCGACCCGCTTTATATTCTTTATACCTCCGGTACGACCGGAAAACCCAAGGGGGTTATGCGCGACATTGGCGGTTATATCGTAGCATTGGCATGGACAATGGGGGCTGTATTCAACGTCAAACCTGGCGAGGTTATGTTTACCGCTTCCGATGTCGGCTGGGTGGTGGGGCATTCCTATATCCTTTACGCACCGCTCATCGTCGGTGCAACAACCGTACTTTTTGAAGGAAAACCGATCGGTACACCGAATCCGGGAACATTTTGGCGTATATGTGAAGAATATAATGTACGCTCGTTTTTCTCTGCTCCGACCGCGTTTCGCTCGATCAAACGCGAAGACCCTGACGGGAATTATGCAATGCCTTATAAATTACCCAATTTGCAAGCCATGTTTGTTGCCGGAGAACGGGCAGATCCCGATACTTTGCAATGGGTAACCAACCTTTTTCACGTACCGGTTATCGACAATTGGTGGCAAACCGAAACCGGTTGGCCAATTGCAGCCAATCCGCTGGGATTGGAGCTTTTGCCTATTAAACCCGGTTCCCCAACCCTCCCGATGCCGGGCTTTATCATTGAAGTTCTTGATAATGACGGCAACAAGGTCGCGCCTGGAACATTCGGCAATCTGGCATTTCGCCTGCCGCTCCCGCCCGGTTGTTTGCCAACTTTGTGGAACGCTGACGAACAATTCAAAAAAACCTATCTTGAGCGTTTCCCCGGGTTTTATAATTCGTCGGACGCGGGCTATATTGATGAAGATGGTTATGTGTTTGTCATGAGCCGTACCGATGATATCATCAATGTCGCCGGTCACAGACTTTCAACCGGCGGCATGGAAGAAGCACTGGCAGGACATCAGGATATTGCCGAATGTGCGGTTATTGGTATTAAAGACAATTTGAAAGGGCAGGTTCCCTGTGGTTTTATTGTCCTCAAACATAATGTCGAACGGGAAGACGCCATCATTGAAAAGGAATGCATTGCCCGCATCCGCGAGATTATCGGACCGGTTGCAGCATTCAAACTTGTCATGACAGTACGCAAATTGCCAAAAACCCGTTCGGGTAAAATTCTGCGCGCTGTCATACGAAAAATTGTTGACGGTGATGAATGGTCAATACCAAGCACGATTGAAGACCCTTCAACACTTGAAGAAATTCAAGAACTGGTGAAAACCCGCCATTTTGGATGATTAAACGTCAATTATACGGGCTTCATTAAAATAAAAAACGAGAAGGTAATCCCGACGGTTACCTTCTCTTTAACCTCTTTGAACGGCAAACACCGGTAGATTTTACCAGAAATTCCGGAATGGAATTTTTGTAAAAAGTTTTTGGACAAGCGAACTTTAATTGATCAAAACCGATGAGCGGTTTGCCATTTCATTATCGTCATGAACAAACAATTTCCGATTATAAATGACCGGCAAATAGCAATACTTGATTGAAAGAATTTTTTTGAACAAACTTTCTGATGTTTTTGTGGGCATCATTTTTCAATCAAGACTGTTGCCCATGATTTTTAAATCACCAGAGAACATTGTCATCAGAACGGTTATAACACGCAAATTTTTTAATCGTTCGGTTTTATGGCATGCCGGTTTAACGATTATGCGCAATAAAAAAATCGATAAAAGCACGCAGTGCCGCCCGCATTTTTTGTTGCGGGTAATAGATATAAAATCCTGGAAAAGACGGCGTCCAATCTTCCATCACTTTGATAAGCTTACCTTCCTTGATTGCGTCCTTCACGTAATTTTCGAAAACATAGGCAAGTCCGGCATTCTGAAGCACCGCATCAACCACCAATTGATGGTTGTTGAGGATAAGTTGTTCAGGTGGCGTGACTGTATATTTTTTCCGCCCCTTTTCGAATTCCCAAACATAAGTCCGTTTTTCGTTAAACCGGTATAAAATCGCTTTATGATTTTTCAGATCGGTAGGATCATGGGGAGCCGGATGTGTTTCGAAATATTTTGGCGTTGCCACAAGAACACTTCGCAAATCTCCTCCTATTTTTGCCGCTATCATATCCTTTTCGACTTGTTCATGGATACGGATTCCAGCGTCATAACCTGATTTGACAATATCAACGAAACGATTGTCGATGACCAGATCAAGGGTGATATCGGGATAAGCTTCGCTGAACGCCCCCAAATAAGGTGCGATGACAAATTTGGCTGCCGAATAGCCGGTATTTATGCGCAACAAACCCGATATCTTGTTATGGGTTGCTTTGGCGGCATTAAAGCCATCCTCGATCACTCTTAGAGCAGAAGCGGTTTCGTGCATAAGAACCTTGCCTGCTTCGCTCAAACCAAGACTGCGCGTCGTACGGTTGAAAAGCTGAACACCCAGACTTTCTTCCAGTTTTCCAACTGCATAAGATACCGCTGACGGCGCAATATTCAGTCTTTTAGCCGCTGTCCGGAAACTGCCTTCTTCCACCACTGTCTCGAAAATGAGCAAATGGGAGAGTTGTTGCCTGTCCATAAATTCGGCATCCTCCATTGTTCTAATTTTTAGATCATAATTAGCGAATTAAATAGTATAAACAAACAATGAATATTCCTTTAGAGTTTTAAAAAATAGCCAAATAGACAAAAATAAAGAGGAATTGAAGCATGAAGAAACGCAAACTCGGTGTATTGAGTGTCTCGGAAATCGGACTTGGATGCATGGGCTTTACACATGCTTATGGCGGTGATGACGAACAATCGGCGATTAAGACATTGCACCGCGCAGTCGAACTGGGTGTTACCCTGTTTGATACGGCTGAAATGTACGGCCCTTTCAACAATGAAATTCTTGTCGGCAAAGCATTAAAACCATTTCGCGATAAAGTGGTCATTGCCACAAAATTCGGTTTTAAACTCGAAAAGCAACCTGATGGTCACATTGACGCCACCGGCGTTGATGGACGGCCGGAACATGTGCGTGAAGTTGCTGAAGCTTCGCTTAAACGTTTGGGCATAGATGTGATTGACCTACTTTATCAGCATCGGGTTGATCCGAATGTTCCGATTGAAGATACAGTCGGTGCTATGGCCGATCTCGTCAAAGAAGGCAAAGTGCGTGCGCTTGGCCTTTCGGAAGCAAACAGCGAAACAATAAGACGCGCTTACAAGGTTCATCCGATCAGTGCACTTCAAAGCGAATATTCACTCTGGACACGTGATCCCGAAAAAGAAATTTTGGCAACATGCCGCGAGCTTGGAATAGGCTTTGTCCCGTATAGTCCTTTAGGACGCGGTTTCTTTGCCAGCGGTTTTACAACCAAAGGCTTGGGCGCTAACGATTTCCGTCGTCTACTGCCACGTTTTCAGGAAGGAGCTTTTGAAAAAAATCGGCAAATCATTAGCGAAATGGAAAAAATGGCAAAAGAGAAAAATGCCACTGTTGCCCAGCTTGCATTGGCATGGGTTCTAAGCCGTGGTGATTTTATCGTGCCGATACCGGGGGCAAGAAAAATCCGCCATCTGGAAGACAATGTTGCTGCCACCGAAATTCACCTGACAAAAGATGATTGCAAGCGGCTTGAAAATATTGTCAGCCCCGAAAAAGTTGCCGGAAAACGTTATGATGACAGCCGGTTGAAATTGGTTGATAAATAAACTGTCATCCGGATTGTTAAAGCCGGTTGAGCGGGCTTTTAACCCTTCATCGGTAGACGACTGAATAGAAAATGATCGAGGGTGTGAATGACCATTCAAATTATGGGATTCGCACTCTCGGTTTATAAAGAACAAGCACGATTTAAGCGGTTCACAATGCCGTTTCCGGCTAGGCACTCATAAAATGCCAACGAGCAGCAGCACTTTTTTCCACGTGTCTAAAAAATCGGAAATGCAAAATGCGGTGGCGAAAGAAATACCCGTTGTGGAGCGGAAGAAGAAAATGTCTTGCGCGTAATACAAGATAACAATGCGAGGGGAGAGATATCTCTCCCTTCATACTCTTTCCATCGACCAGCTTATTGCCGCACCCCTCATCCATATTGCTCAAAAACTGCACGAATGTCTGAGTTATTTATTCTTGCATTAAGATCAACGGACAAACTAGAAAACTTCATTCGTCCTGTTCAAATGTTCCGTTTTTTCAAAACAATTTTTCTGAAACGACCAAGGCAAGCAGATTCAGCCGTTTCCGCTTTTTTAAATTGAACCTGTCAAAAGCACCAAAAATTGACTTCGAGTTTAACCGATTTGTTCCAATGTATAAGGCAACACATCGCGCTCATTATAATTGACCGACAGTTTATGTTTGAGAGGTGGAGCTGCCCGACTTGGGCAAGCCGTCCGCGAACAAATCCGGCATGAAATACCGATCGGCTCGTAAGCGGCGTTATTTTCGAGGTTGAGACCATCGGCATAAACAAATTGCGAAGCATTCGATATTTCGCAACCGAAAGCGAGAGCATAATGGGGATGCGGACTGTGATAGCCACCGTTCCGTTTTACCACCTGTACGGCCAGACAAAGATAACGCACGCCATCCGGTGTTTCGGCAAGTTGCCTTATAATATTTCCGGGAGTTTCAAAAGCCTGATGGGCGTTCCAGACGGGACAAGCCGCACCATAGCGGCCAAATTGCAATTTCACGGCGCTGTGCCGTTTGGTTATATTGCCTGCGCGGTCAATGCGGGCAAAGAAAATAGGCACGCCTTTTTCACCCGGGCGTTGCAAGGTTGAAAGCCGGTGGCAAACCTGTTCCAATGACACACTGAAACGGGCAGCAAGCAGTTCGATATCATGCCGCAACAAATTGGCGGTGCGCAAAAAAGGTTTATAGGGCAAGACCAGTGCTCCGGCGAAATAATTATAAAGTCCGATGCGGCAAATCTCGTTGGCTTCTTCCGATTTGAAAGAGGCTTTTTTGATAATTTCGTCGCAAAGTGGATCTGCTTCGAACTGTGCAAGCTGGACTGCCAGCTGGAACGTGCGTTGCTGTGGCGCAACATAGGGATTTAGCGTCAAAACACGGCTCTTGGGATCAAATTGGCGAACCATGCCATTATCGTCTGTGCCCCAGCGTACGAGAACCTGATGGCGTTCTTCGAGGCGTTGGATAATGGCGGAATGATTATCACTCTCACCGATACCGATCTCGGCGGCGAGCCGTTCGGCGCTCCGGTCGAGATCGTCGATATAATTATCAACAAAATGGAAAAAGTCGCGCACCTCTTCATAAGGTAAAACTTCCGTGAGGCCGCTTGCCTGTAACCGGCCATCGGTGCTTGCCAATTGTTCGGAAGCCAGCCGATAGGCCTGATGACACGTAATAAGTGCACGCGCAAGACCCGGCGCATTTTGCGTAATAAGCCTTAATTCCTGCATTCCTGCCCGATTATTTCTAAATAGCGGATCGCTCAGAGTTTCGCTCAAAGCAGACAGCAAACGGTCATCCTCGCCGGAAGAAAGACTGGAAATATCAATGTGGAATTTTTCCGCCAGAGATAGCAGAACCGCAGCCGAGACAGGCCGCTGGTTATTTTCAATCTGATTGAGATAAGAGGTAGAAATGCCGATACGCTCGGCAAAATGGGCTTGCGTCAATTGCTGGTCTTCCCGCAATTTGCGCACTTTCCGCCCGATATAGAGTTTCCCGATAGCCATTTTTTCACAATTTCGCAATTTACAATTTGCATTTTTATAACTTATGCATTCGCACACGATCAAGCTTTATTATTTTTTTGGCTGTGATAGCTTTGGATTGTGGAGGAAAAAGGCTTTGCCTTTATTGATCGAATACATGTGGGAGGAAAAGAAAAGGCTGCGGCAAGAGAAAACGCGCCTTTTCTTTTTTTTTAATCGATATCCATTCCCCGCACAATAACATCATTCAAAAGTGTAACGGGACGCATTTTAGCGGTTTTTAAAATCCGAGGGAGGAACAATGCTTGCAACATTGCAACAATTGGAAGAACGGCGCCAGAGTGCCCGCCTTGGCGGTGGCGTGCGTCGCATAGACGCTCAACATAAAAAAGGCAAACTCACAGCGCGCGAACGCATAGAGGTTCTTCTCGATGCCGGTTCCTTTGAAGAATATGACATGTTCGTCAATCACCGTTGTACCGACTTCGGCATGGAAGAACAAAAATACGCCGGCGACGGCGTGGTTACCGGCTGGGGAACAATCAACGGCCGACAGGTTTACGTTTTTTCTCAGGATTTTACCGTTCTTGGCGGTTCGCTTTCCGAAACGCATGCGCAAAAAATTTGCAAAATCATGGATATGGCCGCGCGCAATGGTGCACCGGTTATCGGCCTTAATGATTCCGGTGGTGCCCGCATTCAGGAAGGGGTTGCCTCGCTTGCCGGTTATGCCGAAGTTTTCCGTCGCAATGTCGAAGCTTCAGGCGTGATACCACAAATTTCCGTTATCATGGGGCCTTGTGCCGGTGGCGCCGTCTATTCACCGGCAATGACCGATTTTATTTTTATGGTTCGTGACTCATCCTACATGTTTGTCACCGGCCCAGATGTGGTCAAAACTGTTACCAATGAAATTGTCACTGCCGAAGAATTGGGTGGCGCAACAACCCACACAAAAAAGTCTTCTGTTGCTGACGGGGCTTTTGAAAATGATATCGAAGCATTGGAAAATATCAGGCTGCTTTTCGACTATCTGCCATTAAACAGCAAAGAAAAGCCGCCCGTGCGGCCTTTTTACGATGATACCGAACGGCTCGATATGAAGCTTGATACGCTCATTCCCGATTCATCCACAAAGCCATACGACATGAAAGAGCTTATCTTGAGCGTTGCAGACGAGGGCTCGTTTTTCGAGATCAAAGAGAATTTTGCAAAAAATCTGATAACCGGCTTTATCCGCATTGAAGGGCGCACCGTCGGCGTCGTTGCAAACCAGCCAATGGTGCTTGCAGGATGTCTTGATATCGACACTGCCCGCAAAGGCGCGCGCTTCGTACGTTTTTGTGACGCTTTTAATATTCCGATCCTGACACTTGTTGATGTTCCCGGATTCCTGCCCGGTACCTCGCAGGAATATAACGGCGTTATTATTCACGGCTCGAAATTGCTCTTTGCCTATAGCGAGGCAACCGTTCCGATGGTGACAGTCATTACCAGGAAAGCTTATGGCGGCGCCTATGATGTGATGGCATCAAAACACATTGGTGCCGATATCAACTATGCATGGCCAACGGCGGAAATTGCTGTCATGGGAGCAAAAGGAGCCACGGAAATTCTCCACCGCTCTCATCTTGATGACAAAGAGGAGATTGCCCGCCTGACGCAAGAATATGAAAAACGTTTTGCCAATCCTTTTATTGCTGCCGAGCGTGGTTTTATTGACGAAGTGATCATGCCTCATTCCACCCGCAAAAGAGTGGCGCGGGCATTTGCCGCCCTTCGCGATAAAAAAGTCGAAAATCGTGATCGCAAACATGACACTATCCCGCTTTGAGGCTTCAAATGATTAAAAAAATCCTGATTGCCAATCGTGGCGAAATCGCTTGTCGCGTCATTCGTACGGCAAAAAAAATGGGCATCAAAACGGTTGCTGTCTATTCGGATGCCGATGCCAATGCTCTTCATGTACGCCAAGCCGATGAGGCTATCCATATTGGCGCCTCGCCTTCATCCCAATCCTATCTCGACATTGAAAAAATCATTGCTGCGGTCAAACAGAGCAATGCCGATGCGGTCCATCCGGGCTATGGCTTTTTGTCGGAAAATCCTGCTTTTGCCGATCGTCTGGAACAGGAAGGAATTATATTGATCGGGCCACCGGCAAATGCGATGCGCGCGATGGGTGACAAGATTACTTCCAAAAAATTGGCCGCGGAAGCCGGTGTTTCGACTGTTCCCGGACATATGGGGCTCATTGATGATAGAGACCATGCTGTAAAAATCGCGCGTGAAATCGGCTATCCGGTCATGATCAAAGCCTCTGCCGGTGGCGGTGGTAAAGGCATGCGCATTGCATGGAATGATGAAGAAGCAAGAGAAGGATTTCAGGCGTCGAAGAATGAAGCCAAATCATCCTTCGGAGACGACCGTATTTTTATCGAAAAATTTGTGAGTGAACCGCGCCATATCGAAATCCAGATCATGGGCGATAAGCATGGCGACATTATCTATCTCAATGAAAGAGAATGTTCCATCCAACGGCGCAACCAGAAGGTGATTGAAGAAGCTCCCTCACCTTTTCTTGATGAAAAAACCCGCAAAGCCATGGGAGAACAAGCGGTTGCGCTCGCCCGTGCTGTCAATTATCACTCCGCCGGTACGGTGGAATTTATTGTCGATGGCAAGCGGAATTTCTATTTTCTGGAAATGAACACCCGCTTGCAGGTTGAACATCCGGTCACCGAAATGATTACCGGACTTGATCTAGTCGAACTGATGATCCGTATTGCCGACGGTGAAGCTTTGCCGCTTTCCCAAAACGATGTCAAACGGAATGGTTGGGCATTGGAATGCCGGCTCTATGCCGAGGATCCCTATCGGAATTTCCTCCCCTCTACCGGAAAACTGACACGTTATAATCCACCTGTTGCAACCGACGACAACGATGAAGTGAAAATCCGTAACGATGGCGGCGTTTATGAAGGGGGAGAAATCTCGATCTATTATGACCCGATGATTTCGAAACTCGTTACATCGGGGAAAAATCGCCAAATGGCGATTCAAGCCATGCAAGAAGCTCTCGACAGTTTCGAACTTGAAGGCATCGGAAACAATTTGCCATTTCTTTCGGCTGTCATGCGGCAAAAACGCTTTCAGGAAGGCAAATTAACCACCGCCTATATTGCGGAAGAATTTCCCGATGGTTTTCATGGCGTCTCGCCGACGCCGGATGAAGCGCGTTCCTTTGCAGCCATTGCCGCATTTATCAATTTTAAATTGCAAGAACGGGCGGCTATGATTTCCGGCACGCTCGACAACCACCGGCGTATTGTAAAAAATGAATGGGTCGTGTCGATTTTCGACCAGTCTTTTCCTTTGGTTCTTACCGTTGATAAAGCCGGAGCCAAATTGGAATTTGCCGATGGAGAACAGATTTCGCTTGAAAGCCATTGGCTACCCGGCATGACCATTTGTCAATTTTCTGTTTCCGACCGGTCGAACATGGTTGTGAAGGTCGATGTCAAAGGAACAGCCATAAGGTTACGCCATGGTGGCATTGACGCAATTGCCCATGTCAGGGAACCCAATATTGCTGCCCTTGCAGCACTCATGCCGAAAAAATTGCCCCCCGATACATCCAAAATGTTGTTATGCCCGATGCCCGGCGTCATTACCGCGGTTTTTGTCAAAAAAGGAGATGAAGTCGAAATTGGCCAACCTCTCGCCATCGTCGAAGCGATGAAAATGGAAAATATGCTGAGGTCGGAAAAGAAAAGCAAAATCAGCGAGATTTCGGTGAAAGTCGGACAAAGTCTCGGTGTTGACGAAACCATTATGGAGTTCGAATAGACATGACCGGAAAAGGAGATATGAGCGAGTGGAAAAAACTTGCCGAAAAGGAGCTTAAAGCTTCTCCCGACACACTTGTCTGGCACACCGCCGAGGGCATTGATGTCAAACCACTTTATACTAAAGACGATCTCGCTCACGACGATCTTTTGGACACATTGCCGGGACTGGACCCGTTTTTGCGTGGCCCCAGAGCGACAATGTACACCGGAAGGCCGTGGACAATCCGCCAATATGCCGGTTTCTCTACCGCCGAAGAATCAAATATCTTTTATAAAAAAGCCCTTGCGAGCGGGCAAAAAGGCCTTTCGGTCGCTTTTGATCTTGCCACTCATCGCGGATATGACTCCGATCACCCGCGCGTTGTAGGAGACGTCGGAAAAGCCGGTGTTGCGATCGATTCAGTCGAAGATATGAAAATCCTCTTTGACGGTATTCCGCTTGATAAAATGTCTGTCTCAATGACGATGAATGGTGCTGTCATACCGATTCTTGCGAATTTTATTGTTGCGGGTGAAGAACAGGGCGTTGCAAGACGCGATCTTTCAGGAACAATCCAGAACGATATTCTCAAAGAATTTATGGTACGCAACACCTATATCTATCCGCCGGAAGCATCTATGCGCATCATTGCCGATATTATCGAATATACCGCCAATGAAATGCCGCGCTTCAATTCAATTTCCATTTCCGGTTATCATATGCAGGAAGCGGGAGCCACGCTTGTACAGGAACTGGCCTTCACTCTTGCAGACGGGCGAGAATATGTGCGTGCAGCCCTTAAAAAAGGGCTTGATGTTGACCAATTTGCCGGCCGACTTTCATTTTTCTTTGCCATTGGCATGAATTTTTTCATGGAAGCGGCAAAATTACGTGCAGCACGTTTTTTATGGTCGCGCATTATGCATGAATTTTCACCTAAAAAAGCATCTTCCCTGATGCTGCGCACACATTGTCAGACGTCCGGTGTTTCTCTTCAAGAACAGGACCCGTATAACAATATTGTGCGTACCGCTTATGAAGCATTGGCTGCGGTTTTGGGTGGAACACAATCGCTTCATACCAATTCGTTTGACGAAGCGATTGCGTTACCTACCGAATTTTCGGCACGCATTGCCCGCAATACACAATTGATTTTGCAAAATGAAATGGGCCTTACCAAGGTCGTCGACCCGCTTGCCGGTTCCTATTATGTTGAAACGCTCACCAAAGAACTCGTCGACAAAGCATCCGCTCTCATTGACAAGATAGAAGCCATGGGCGGCATGACCAAAGCGGTGATTGAGGGCTTGCCGAAACGCCTCATCGAAGAAGCGGCAACTGCCCGTCAGGCGGCCGTTGACAAGGGGGAAGAGATTATCGTCGGGGTTAATAAATTCCGCTCCGATGAAGAAAAGAAAATCGATATCCTTGAAATTGACAATACAAAAGTCCGAGCCCAACAAATTGCCCGACTGAATAAGATCAAACAAACCCGCAATAGCCGGAAAGTCACTGACACATTGAAGAATCTGGAAAATATCGCCAGAAGCGGAAAGGGTAACCTGCTTGAAGCCGCAGTGGAAGCCGCACGGGCACGCGCAACGGTTGGTGAAATATCGGATGCAATGCGAAAAGTTTTCGGTGACCATTCGGCAAAGCCCGTAGTGGTCAAAAACATATATGGCAAAGCATTTGCGAGCGAACCCGAATATAAAACATTAAAACAGCGGCTTAGCGATATAACCAATACAACAGACCAACGCCCGCGCATCATGATTGCCAAACTCGGACAGGATGGTCACGATCGCGGAGCAAAAGTCATTGCTTCGGCATTCGGCGATATGGGATTCGAAATCATTGCCGGACCACTGTTCCAGACACCGGAAGAAGCAGCCGAAATGGCTATTGAAAACAAGGTTCAACTCATCGGTGTTTCTTCGTTGGCAGCCGGCCATAAAACCCTGTTGCCGCAGCTTGTCAAAGCGTTGCAAAATCGCAATTCCAAGATTATCGTAGTCTGTGGCGGCGTTGTGCCCCGACAGGATTACGAATTTCTGAAAGAAAACGGTGTTGCTGCTGTTTTTGGCCCCGGAACCAATGTGGTCGAAGCAGCGAGCAAAATCCTTGATCTTTTACAAGGGAAATTACGTAATATCTGATGAGACCAGTTTATATTTCTTTCCTCAATAGGGAGTTTTTCCAGTGTACCACTTTGGCCGACTGAACCATGTCGCAATCGCCGTACCGGATATCGAACAGGCTGCCGAACTTTATCGTTCCGTGAACAATGGTGTTTCGCCTGTTCAGGATCTGCCTGAACATGGCGTCAGAATTGTTTTCGTTGAACTGCCCAATACAAAACTCGAACTGATGAGCCCGTTGGGAGATAATTCACCAATCGCAAAATTTCTTGAAAAAAATCCGAAAGGTGGCCTCCACCACATCTGTTTTGAAGTCGATAATATTCTAAAAATGCGCGACCAGCTTGTTGCAGAAGGAATTAGGATCCTCGGCGACGGAAATCCTAAAACCGGTGCACATGGGAAACCCGTTCTATTCATCCATCCGAAAGACTTTGATGGAACATTGGTAGAGCTTGAAGAGGTTTAAGGCCAAGAACACTTCCAAATCCATCGCTTTAGATTTTCTGCCACAAAAATCTTTCAGTATTATTTGAAGAAAATCAAAAAGCTTGCTCTATAGCTCTATGTTTTTTCACATGCCCCCTTCATGAAAAAGGGTGAGTGTGAAAAAGGGAAGCGTGCTTTTCAAAAATTATAACTGTGATGCCAGCCGGATCCGGTTTTGCATAAAAATCCTTAAAAATTGAAAACAGCAGTCACCTTCTCTCCATTGGTTTCATTCGCGAGAAAAGAGACAGGTACACATGAAGTCTTGAAACTATCTAACACATGAAAGATGCTGGCTATCGAAAAGGCGGGATAGCTAAACCCTCGGAGAAAACGACTTGAACGGAGAGATCAAGCATTCCCTCACTTTATCTCATTCAATTCCATAAACTGGCAACTCAATAAAGCGGATATTTGACTAATAATATAAAGGCAAACTTGGCGCGGTTACGTCTTTCACAGACTGTTTTTGAATATAAAAATTGTTCTTTATGAATTCAAAAACAATTTTTATAGAAGTGATATTTTCTTTTTAACTTTGGATAGAAACTGATCACAGCGAGAAACCGGATAGAATTTCTTATGCGAGTTCGCTGATAATATAATTCAGCACCACGCGACCTTTTTTGGTTGCACGGATGCGGCTATTGCCCACCATTTCTACAAGGCCTTGTTGTTGAAGATCGGCAACTTTGCTCTGGTTCAATCCGCGATTCGCCAGTTTTTCATAACGGGCGAGATCAAGCCCCTCGGTGAGGCGCAGGCCCATCAAGACCATTTCTTCCGCCTGTTCACTTTTTGTCAAATGTTCTTCTTCAACAATACCGTGGCCTTGTTTTTCAACGAGCTCCAACCAGCGCTCGGGAATTTTTTCGGTAATCGTTACCAATCGCCTATCCGGAAAATCGCCATTTGAAACAGGAAGGAACCTGCCATGCGCCCCCGGACCAATACCGACATATTGCTGGTAGCGCCAGTAAATGAGATTATGTTGCGACTGTGCATTGGCGGCCGCATGATTGGATATTTCATAAGCCGGAAGCCCGTGACTTTCGGTTATTTCCTGAGTGAGATCATAAAGATCGACGCTCAAATCCGCCTCCGGCAATTTAAGTTTTCCGGCTTTATAGAGCCTGTCAAACCCCGTGCCTTCCTCAATGGTCAATTGATAAAGCGAAAGATGGTCAGCTGCGAGATCAATTGCTTCTTCCAGCTCATGTTTCCATGATTGCAATGTCTGGTGGGGCCGCGCATAAATAAGGTCAAAGGAAAGCCGCGGAAAAATCTCACGTGCAAGACCAATAGCAAAACGTGCCTGTTCGACATTATGAATGCGCCCCAAGCGCTTTAATTCTTCATCGTTTAAAGATTGGACACCCAAAGAAAGCCGGTTGACGCCGGCTGAACGGTAACCATGAAAACGCTCGGCCTCGACGCTTGAAGGATTGGCTTCCATTGTGATTTCGGCATTGTCCACAATCGGCCAATAACGATCAATGCTTTTTAGCAATGATTCAACTGTTTTTGGCGACATCAACGATGGCGTACCACCGCCGATAAAAACAGTTGTCGCCTTATGAGGCCCTGTCCATTCACGCACTGTTGCCATCTCTCTTGCAAAAGCTTTGGCAAAACGGTCTTCATCCACACCTTTTAACCGGACATAGGAATTAAAGTCGCAATAAGGACATTTGGCGGCACAAAATGGCCAATGGACGTAAATACCGAAAGGCTCGTCCATCAGTTTTCCAGTAACGCTTCGGCAAATTGTTTGAAAGCCCGCGCGCGGTGGGACAAAGCATGTTTGTCGCCCGGCTTCCAACCATGTTTTTCTTCAGCCGTCATTTCACCGAATGTTTTGTCATAGCCTTCCGGCTGGAAAATAGGATCGAAACCGAAACCCTTTTTGCCACGCGGAGGCCAGACCAAAGTCCCTTCGATTTCGCCGCGAAAATATTCCGCATGACCATCCGGCCAGGCAAGGCAAAGCACCGAGACAAAACGGCCATGCCGTTTATCAGGCGTTGTTGCACCTTTCTTTTCCAATGCATCTTCAACTTTTTTCATTGCTTTGTCGAAATCGCGGTGTCCATCAGATTGAATAGCCCAATCGGCAGTATAAACGCCGGGTGCCTTGTTAAGAGCGTCTGCCTCCAGCCCTGAATCGTCCGACAAGGCCGGCAGCCCTGTCGATTTGGCAGCAAAAAAAGCCTTGATATAGGCGTTTTCTTCAAATTTCGTGCCGGTTTCTTCCGGTTCTTCCAATCCCAATTCGCCCGCCGATGTGGTTTCAAACCCGAACGGGCCAATAAGATCGGCTATTTCCCTGAGTTTGCCGGAATTATGGGTTGCAACAACCAGTTTTTTCCCTTCAAGCTTTCTCATCGATAATCACCTTTCAGGAAGCTATCACTTTCTTCTGCAATTCAATCAAATCGTGAATGCCACCTTTAGCCAGAGACATCAAAGTTGAAAATTGCTCTTCACTGAACGGATCACCTTCTGCTGTTCCCTGTATTTCAACAATTCCGCCTTTGCCGGTCATCACAAAATTGGCATCGGTTTCGGCGTTGGAATCTTCTGCATAATCAAGATCAAGCACCGGTGTTCCCTGATAAATGCCGCAGGAAATTGCCGCAACATGGTCTTTCAGCACTTTATTGCGCAAGACCATCTGGCGCGTTTCCATAAAGCCCAGACAATCATAAAGGGCAACCCATGCTCCGGTGATTGATGCCGTGCGTGTTCCGCCATCGGCCTGAATGACATCACAGTCAATGGTAATCTGCATTTCGCCCAAGGCTTTCAAATCAACAACCGCGCGCAATGAACGGCCGATCAAACGCTGGATTTCCATGGTGCGCCCACCCTGTTTGCCGGAAGCAGCCTCGCGGCGCATTCTTTCACCGGTTGAACGGGGCAACATACCATATTCGGCTGTAACCCATCCTTTACCGGAATTGCGCATCCAGTTGGGGACACGTTCTTCAAGGCTTGCGGTACATAAAACATGGGTATCACCGAACTTGACCAGACATGACCCTTCGGCATGTTTGTTCACATGACGTTCAAATGAAACGGCGCGCATCTCGTTGCTGGCACGATTGGACGGACGCATAAATTTTCCTTTCCGTGAAGTATTGTTTCAAGCATCTTTAGACCATTTGACCCGTCTTTGGCAAAACTTATATAGAAGGAAAGAAATTCTATCATTGAAGGAATATGATGAAACACGCCGCCATTCCGGATGAATTGAAAAGTCTCGACGAAAGATCCCGCGATATATTCAGGCGTATTGTCGAAACCTATCTGAACGAGGGCGACCCCGTCGGGTCAGCCAATCTGTCTCGACAATTGCCACAAAGCCTCTCGCCGGCAACCATCCGCACGATTATGAGCGATCTCGAGCATTTAGGGCTTATCTACTCGCCCCATATTTCTGCCGGTCGTATGCCGACACAATCTGGTTTGAGGTTTTTTGTAGATGCTTTTATCGAAGTGGGAGACCTTCCGGAAGATGAACGCAAAGCCATAGAAACACAGGTTGAAGAAGCAGGCCATAGCCAATCGGTTGAACAATTCTTGACCGGTGCAAGCCAAATTCTATCCGGTTTGTCACGCGGTGCCGGACTGGTGTTGTCGACAAAAAACGAAGGAACACTCAAACATATCGAATTTGTGCGTCTTGATTCATCGCGCGCCATGGCAGTTCTGGTAACCCAAAACGGTGATGTGGAAAATCGTATTGTCAATTTACCCGAAGGGGTAACATTGTCACAATTGAGCGAGGCAACAAATTTTCTCAACGCACATATTCAGGGGCGCACCTTAAGCGAAGCCAAAGCAGAAATCTCGAGGCAGAGAGAAGAGACCAAGGCCGCTCTTGATGAATTGTCGCAACATCTCGTCGATCAAGGGCTTGCCGTTTGGGGCGGCGAAGATCAGGGGCGTAAAACCCAGCTTATTGTGCGCGGGCGCGGCAACCTTCTGGAAGATGTCAAAGCTGCAGAAGATATTGAACGTTTGCGCCATCTTTTCGACGATCTTGAAACACGTGAAAGCATGATGCAGCTTCTTGACCTTGCCGAGGAAGGTTCAGGCGTTCGTATTTTTATCGGGTCTGAAAACAAACTGTTTTCGTTATCGGGCTCCTCTCTTATCGTTGCTCCTTATTGCGATTCAAACCAGCATGTTCTTGGTGCTCTCGGCGTTATCGGGCCAACCCGCTTGAATTATGCGCGTATTGTTCCGATGGTTGACTATACTGCCCAACTTGTCTCGCGACTTCTCAAATAGATGTAAATCAAACGCCGGTAAATGTATTAAAACTTCCGCTTCTATTGCACTTATCGGCTAGAGATGGGATACTTTTCGGATAGGCCCTGTCATTGACCGCCCCTTTCCGCAAGTCACATCTGTTTTATGGGCTGCATTTGTTTTACGGAAAGTACAAAGGAGAGCATCCCATGAAAGCAGCTTTCATCCATGCCGTTGTACTACTCAATGCGTTTTTATTTTTCACTCTATCCGGATTTGCCGAACCCGTGCATTTTGTTCTGGCGCTCGCCCGCAGTACAACAACGCCGGCGGAAGAAACATTTACCTATGCTGTTCCCAAACAACTTGGTTATTTTCAGGAAGAAAATATCAATCCGTCATTGCTCTTTACCGATGGCTCCACAGCAGCTCTCCAGGCAGTTGCATCCGGTTCTGCCGATATTGCCTATGCGTCGTCTGCCAATATTGCAGCCGCCGTCGACAAAGGTGTGCCACTCAAGGCATTTGCCGGAATAACGGTCAGATGGCCTTATTTTATCGGTGTCCCGAAAGGCTCCACTATCAAATCCATTGCCGATCTTAAAGGAAAACGCGTGGGCGTAATTAGCCTCGCTTCGGCTTCTTATGCTGATTTACGGGCGAATTTGAAAATTGCCGGCTTGAAAGAAAGTGACGTTACGATTGTACCCGTTGGTGCAGGTGCGCGCGCGGCAGCCGCGCTCAATGCGAAGGATATCGACGCAGTTGACAGCTATTCGGATAGTTTTACCGTTATGCGTCAAAACGGCGTCGAATTCGATCTTTTGCAACGTCCGGAAGAAATGAACCGCCTTTTCAGTGTTACTATGGTCACAAGCCAGAAGATATTCGATGAAAAGCCGCATGAACTTTCAGCTTTTGCACGCGCTGCCTATAAAGGCATGATCTATACCAAACTTTATCCCGATAGCGCCTTGAAACTTGCTTTTAAAGAATTCCCCGAACTCGGAGGTTCTGATAATCCAACCGGACAAGATGCCAAAAATACGGCCGAAGCTATGGCCATAGCACTTGCCGATTCGACACCGGCTGACAAACCGGATCCGGCAAGCTGGGGAAAATGGCTTGATATTCCTGATGAACGCTGGCAAGCAGTTTTGTCTTTTGCGCATCAAACAGGTTCAACTGAACGCCTGCTTCATGTAAAGGATGTCTGGAGCAATTCCTTAATGCCGGAAATTTATAATTTCGATATCAAGACAATTGTTAAAAAGGACTAACCCGTTTAAAGCGAAGGCTGTCGTTCTGAAGGATTGAGAAAACGTCTATGCCGTCTATCAAAAAGCCCCTTATCACTATCAAGGGATTGCATAAAAGCTATATAAGCAAAAAAGACGGCACGATTGATGCATTGAAAAATGTCAATCTGGAAATTGCCGAAGGCGCTTTTATTGCACTTGTTGGGCCATCCGGCTGCGGCAAAACAACGTTACTCAAAATCCTTGCCGGTCTTGTTGACAATTTTTCCGGCGAAGTCATGCTTAATGACATCGCCGTTACCCGTCCTTCGCCGGAAGTGGGATTTGTTTTTCAGGACCCTACGCTGCTTCCATGGCGCACAATTTTGCAGAATATCCTCTTGCCGGTCGAATTGATGCATCTTGACAAAAGAGAATACCATGACCGCGCTTTGATGCTCATGGAAACGGTGGGGCTTAAAGGATTTGAAAACAAATTGCCCAACGAGCTTTCAGGAGGAATGCGCCAACGTGCCGGAATTTGCCGTGCCCTTATCCGCGACCCGAAAGTTCTGCTTATGGATGAGCCATTCGGAGCGCTTGATGCAATGACCCGCGAAGTTTTAAATGGCGAATTGCAAAATATCTGGCTTGAAAGCAAAAAAACCGTGCTTTTTGTTACCCATTCCATTCCCGAAGCGGTATTTCTTGCCGATAAAGTGGTGGTGATGAGCCCGCGCCCCGGTCATATCGAGGAAATTGTCGATGTTAAATTGCCCCGTCCGCGTGAACTTCAGGAATTGACAGATAAAAAAGTCGGAAAAATTTTAGGTCAAATAAGACAGCATTTTGAAAATTTTAGTATGAATTGTTGAACTGCTGTTGCATATCCATCAAATCCTGTGATTGAGAAATCGGCAAAACCGCAGAAAGGCTGGCAATGTTCAAAAATGAAAAAACACTTCAAGCATTGCTTGTTGTTGTTGTTTTTATTCTGGTTGTCGGCTTCTGGGAAACTTCGGTCCGGCTATGGCAGGTTCCTGCCTATCTTTTGCCACCGCCCAGTCTCATCTTCTACCAGCTTGTCCGGCTGATAAAGTCGGCGCTTTTTTGGGATAATCTCGGCGTTACCATGGCCGAAGTTTTGCTGGGCTATGTTTGCGGCATAGTGCTTGCGGCAATTCTTGGCGTCGCCATTTCGCAAGTTCGCGTTTTCCAGCTTGCGCTCTTGCCCTATATCATTGCTTTCCAGACGATACCGACAGTTGCCCTTGCACCGATTTTTCTGCAATGGTTCGGCTATGGCATTGCATCAAAGATTGTTATGGCCGCGCTTATTTCGTTTTTCCCGATGCTTATCAACGTGATTGCCGGTTTACAATCGGCCGGACGCGAAGAAATCCAGATGCTCAAGGCTTTCGGTGCCAACGAAATACAGATTTTGCTGAAAGTAAAATTGCCGGCTTCCCTGCCATTTGTTTTTGCAGGTCTTGGCCTTGGCATTATCTTTGCCCTGATTGGTGCAATTGTTGCCGAATTTGTCGGTGCCCAAAAGGGCTTGGGCAAAATGCTTATGCAATTCAACGAGCAGTTCAATATTGCCGGTCAATTCGCCATTCTTGTCATTCTGGCACTTATTGGCGTTATTATGCATTTGATGGTCAGTTTTGCAAAACATAGAATCATTTTCTGGGATGGACAAAGATAATCCGGAATTTTCCGCATTTGCCCTGCAACATATCACTTCAAAAAAACGTTATAATCAACACGAAAAGTGGGGAATCATTTGCTTCTTTTCCTGACATTTTAAGGAAAAACTGCCTTAAAGTTTGAAAATGACACTCCGAAACACAATTTAAGCGAAGAGAACTTTCTTTTATGCGCAAGTTGAGTTAGATACTCTTAGCAACGCTCTAAAGAGTGTAGAGTTTGATTATTGGAATTTATGGAATAGGCTTAGAGTTATGCGGATAAGGCTTGGAACACGGAAAAGTGCGTTAGCGCGCGTGCAAGCGGAAAGTGTGGCTAAGCTGTTGCGGGAGCTTGATCCTACATTAACAGTCGAAACTGTTTTGCTTGGCTGTGTAGGTGACAAAGATAAGCACACAAGTTTTCAGGATATTGGCAATGTCGGGGTTTTCACCAAAAGTGGTGAAGAAGCTCTGTTGAACCGTGAAGTCGATGTTGTTGTCCATTCTTTAAAAGACCTACCGACTGTTCAGCCGGAGGGACTTGTTCTTGCCTCTGTGCCAAAGCGCGAAGACCCGCGTGATGTTCTATGCGGCTTGAAATTTGACGATATTCGCGGCAATCATCACAAAATCGGCACCGGTTCCATTCGTCGTGCCGCCCAGCTCAGGTCGTTTTTCCCGGATATCGAAATTGTGCCGGTTCGTGGCAATGTACCGCCGAGATTACGCCGTGCTGTCGATAAAAACGGCATTGATGCAACAATTCTTGCTGCTGCGGGATTGAAACGGCTTGGCCTTTTTGAAGACAGCATGGAATGTCTCAACCCGCAAATATTCCCTTATGCCGTTGCCCAAGGGGCGCTCGGCATAGAATGCCGCCAAGGCGACAGAGATATTTTGCGGCTTCTCAAAGCGATTGAATGCAAAAAATCGCGTGCCGAAACCGACGCCGAACGGTCATTGATGAAATATCTCAATGCCGGATGCAATTTGCCTGTGGGTGTTTGCTCGACATGGAAGAACACAATGCTTTACATGAAAGCCACTGTAACGGGCGTTGACGGTTTGAAGCAGATTGTCGATTACGCGACAACTTGTACTTATGGTGTGGAAGAAATGGGCAAGGTTCTGGCAGAACGGCTCCTTGATAAGGGTGCCGGCGAACTGCTTCGGGCCTGTACAGTCAATGGTAATAAAAAAAAGGTTGAAAGCCTGCTAAAAGCCTGAATTGCGTGAAATTTCCATCCGGTTATCATTTATCGGTTAAAAGCAGGGAGGCGAATCTATTTAAGCGTTCCTTTTGCGGTTTGCCTCTTGATTTTTCTCGCTAAAATTTCGATATCGAATTTAACAACTATTATCGAAAAGTAGGAATCCTATGTCTGAGGAAAAAAAGCAATCTGCTGAAAGTGATATCAATAACCGCGACATAAAGAATCCGGCTGACAGAGATGCATTGAAACGTGCGGCCGATGATTTTTTGAAACAGCGCAAGGAAGAAGCGAAAGCCGAAGTCGAAGATGATCAGGTCGCCGATGAAGGTGCTGATCCGGTTGCTGCCATGCAAGCCGAAAATGACGAGCTGAAAGATCAGGTTTTGCGCCTTGCTGCCGAAATGGAAAATTTACGCCGCCGTACGGCTCGTGATGTTGCCGATGCACGGTCCTATTCAGTTGCCAATTTCGCGCGTGATATGCTTCAGGTTTCTGATAATCTCAACCGCGCCTTGCAGGCTATCCCCGAAGGCGCACGTGAGAAGGATTCCGGGCTCAATGCTTTGGCCGAAGGCGTTGAAATGACAGAACGCGCCATGATGGCTGCGCTGGAGCGCAATGGCGTCAAAAAAATCGAACCCGAAGGGCAGAAATTCGACCCGAATTTTCATCAGGCAATGTTTGAAATTCCAAATACCGATGTTCCGAACAACACTGTTCAACAGGTTGTTCAAGCCGGTTATGTTATCGGTGACCGCGTATTGCGACCGGCAATGGTTGGTGTTTCCAAGGGCGGTCCAAAAGAAGCAACGGCAAAAACCGAACCGCAAAACGACAAAAAGCCGGAATAAATCGATTTTTGTTCAATCAAGATCGATAATAAAAGTTAAGAATTTCTCTTAATGCAGATTTTACTCACAAAAAGGCGGGATTTCCCCGCTTTTTTTGGCTGCTCATTCCAGCTAATCCTTCCGCTTAAAAATCTGGCGACAATTTCCCACGCTGGGGAAAAGTCGCAATATTTAACCCGATAAAATATATTAAAGTGAAAGTCGGCTTGCCTCTCACCGCATCGATTGGTCCGGAACTCCACAAATTTTGATTGGCGATAGAAAAGCCCGAAGCCTCTATAAGGTTTCAAGGCATATGTGTTCACATTAGCAAAGCCACAGATCGTTTTAGGTTTGAGAAAAACCGCTGCAACAATGACAAATGGTACAATGGCCGGTGTCATAATAGCCGGTTAGACGCAGGACACACGCGAACTATAATGCTATTTTTTTCCACTCAACCGGACGGCTGCTGTGTTCAGTTTGCGACAACAAAACAGGAATATGCTTGCGCTGTTATTTTGCCACATGCAGCATTTGCTTCACTTTCACTGCCGAATGAACCAAAGCGCACCCGATAGACTTGTTTGCCATCTACGTTGGCTGGCTCGACATGCCCGAGTGAAGCGACTTTCGAATCTTTCAAAGCCTTTTGTACAGTTTTCAAAAATCCGTCGGCAGAAGCTTTATCAGGTAGTGCTGCTACCTGTACAATGTAGCTTAGCTGAATTTCATTTTTCAAAATATCGGTAACAGTCTTTTTGCCTTCATCGGCATAAGCCATGGTTGTCGGAGCGGTTTCCATTTTAACTGTTTTTTTGACCGGAATGGATATTGTCGACCTTGTTTCAGCGACTGTTTTTGTAGAAGGAACCGCCCGATTACCACGTGAATTAACAGAAGCGGTTACCACTTCCGCATTTCTTTTATCAGATTGCGCAATTGCCGGTTGGGGCTGACCACGCCAAGCTGATTGAGCCACACTCCATTGAGTAAAAATCCGTTTTTTGGTCGAGCGGCTGGCACTATCCATATAAGCATTGGCTAACAAGACAACGACGTCATCACGCTGGCGCCCCGACGTTCCACCAAGGACAACAATAACCAGTTTTTTGCCATCCTTGGCAATGGTGGTAGTAATTGTAAAACCGGCAAGACTGGTAAAGCCGGTTTTCAACCCGTCTGCTCCGTCAATCCTGTCAAGAACACGATTGTGGCCTTTATAGACCTGACCGCGATAACTGAATTCACGTTGGCTGAAGAGATGATAATATTGCGGAAAATGTTCACGCATGGCAATCGACATCAAAGCGATATCACGGGCTGTCGAAACATGCCCCTGTGCGGGTAGCCCGTTCGGATTTTTGAACGTCGTATTTTTCATACCGAGGCTTCTTGCCTTCAAGGTCATAACACGAGCGAAATTCTCTTCGCTCCCGCCAAGATATTCAGCCACGACAACAGCCGCATCATTGGCAGAAAGAACAATCATAGAATTGACTGCATCACGGACCGAAAGCTTCGAACCGGCAGGCATACCGAGTTTCATCCTCGGTTTGCTGGCTGCATGTCTAGAGACGGGCATTTCGGTATTCCAATTCAGGCGACCGCTCTGTATTGCATCAAAAACGAGATAAAGCGTCATTACTTTGGTGATTGATGCAGGCGGGCGTATTTCATCAGGACGGTTTGCAAACAAAACATTGCCGGTATTGGCATCGACAACAATTGCCGGAAGTTCAACTGCATTGGACTTGGCCTGCACCGGCGCAAGCGCAAAAAATAGAACACTCGCAACTGCAATAAGTACCGCGACCGAAAACCGTAAAACCTTAAAAAAACGCATCAGTCTTCCCTGCCTGAAATTAAGCAATACAAAAATATACGCAAATAACAAAACCGCTTACATCATGCGGCATATGAATGACAACGTTAATAGCTTGCCATGTAACAACGTTAATTTTCAGTAAATAACGTTGAAACGTTCATAACCCATAAAATCAGTTATACAGGATTTAAGATGATAATCAACCTGAGGGTTTTATCATTGCGTTATGCGCATATAACGCAATAACCCTTAAAAATTTATTTTTTATTATTTTAAAGAAATGATACTTATTTAATTTTTATGAATATTATAATTGTTATCGCTATTTTTATAAAATCGTTTTTGCGGGTAGAAAATTATTCAAATTCCACTTTCCAGATTTACGTTAAATTTTCAACTTGTTAAAAATTTCCTAATATAGAGCATATAGACCTTATAATATGCTTTAAATCCATGATTTAAGAAAACGAATGCATATAAACGATATTCAAATTCAATATCGAAATTTCCTGTAACTTAAACAAATAAAAAATTTGCTTTATATGCCTAATGACAATCAAGGTTTTGTTGCAGGTGATCAAAGGGAAATCTTTAAAAAGATAAAGCGAAGAAGCCTTTTTTTTGTTATTCTTCATAAAAGGAACAAACTTCCATAAATCTAAATTAGCCTCGTAATCGGAACAAAATTTTACCTTTTATGAAGGAAATAACCTTCAACAGTTTATTGTCGGGATGAATGTATCCTGCTCTCCGCAATAAAGACGATTGCCACTATGTGTTCCGGATTTCATGATGGGGAAAAGAAAGGGGAAAAATTTCCGTATAATTCGTATAAACAAAAATTTTGGGATATCATGACGATGGTGTCTACGGTGGGATTCGAACCCACGACCCCAGGATTCATACCACTTCGACTTTCGCCGCCGGTCAACACGCTATGACCGTTTGTGGTCTGGACTGTCCCTTCACCATCGGCTTAACCCGTAAGGTGCTGCCCGTCCAGTCTCTACACCTTCCCATGAAAGGGCTTGGCTCGGGATTGGCAATGACTTTGAAAAGTCATAAGCGTTCCCCGACTTTGAGCAGATCCGCTTTAAAAGTTTCCTTCAGAAGCGCCCAATTTCAATGTTTCAGGAATCCTGTGCTCTATCCTGCTGAGCTACGCAGACTTCATCGCAGTGGAAGCATTAAACAATATAGCGGCTCCGATCAATCATTTTTCGCCAAGTTTCTGTTTAAGAAATGCCAATACTTTTTCTGGCGGCACGTTTTTGGCAATGAATGACTGGCCCAATCCGCGTGTTAATATAAAGGTCAGACTGCCGTGTTCGACCTTCTTGTCCTGAGCGATAATTTTCATCAATGTTGCGGCATCCGGCACGCCGCCCGGAACATCCTGCAAAGCCACAGGAAGACCGACAGAACTCAAATGGGTTTCCACCCGTGTCGCAACGTCGGCAGGACAAAGACCGAGATAATTTGAAAATTGATGGGCCAAAACCATGCCGATCGACACGCCCTCACCATGGACAAGACGATTCGAATCATAATTTGTAACTGTTTCCAAGGCGTGACCAAAAGTGTGCCCCAAATTCAATAATGCACGTTCTCCCGCCTCATGTTCATCATGGGCTACCACTTCGGCTTTGGAACGACAGGAGCGGGCTATCGCCTCAATCCGTTCGTGCCCGCCAAGAAAAATCTTTTGCCAATTTTTTTCAAGCCACGAAAAAAAATCCGGTTGATTGATCAATCCGTATTTGGCAACTTCGGCATAACCGGCTCTGAATTCCCGTTCGGGGAGAGTGTCGAGAATCTCTGTATCGGCAATGACAAGTTTCGGTTGATAAAATACACCGATGAGATTTTTTCCCTGACGTGTATCGATACCGGTTTTGCCGCCCACCGACGAATCAACCTGCGCCAGAAGCGACGTTGGAATCTGGATAAAATTCATTCCACGACGCACAATTCCGGCGGCAAATCCTGCAAGATCACCGACAACACCACCGCCAAATGCAATGACAAAATCGCCGCGCTCCAGACGATTATCAAGAATATCATTTGTTACATTTTGCAGTGTTTCGAAACATTTCGATTTTTCACCGGCTTTGACCACTATCGGAACCACATCAATTCCGCCATCACGCAAACTTTGCGTCAACATTCCCAAATGCAGTGCTGCAACATTTTCGTCTGTCACAACAACAACCCGTTTTCCCGGAAAACGGCGGGCAATCTCGTGACCTGCCGAGACAACCAGACCGGGGCCTATCAGAATATCGTAACTACGTTTCCCCAGTGTTACTTGAACTGTCTGATTTTCCATTTTTAGCTGCCTTTTATTGCGGTTTTTCGGGTTTTGAAAGATAACTTTCGACAGAGCGTATAACAGAACGTGCAACCACGTCGCGACGCGTCTTTCGACTGCTTACACGAATATCTGACAAAGCATAGACGGGATAACGTTCCGCCATCAATTTTTCCATAAAGGCACGCGGGTCGGGCCTTTGCAATAGGGGGCGATTTTGACGGTGGGAAACCCGCTCCATCAATACGTCAAGCTCGGCGTGAAGCCAGATAGATATCCCTTTTTCTGCAATGGCTTTACGCGTTTCCCCATTCATATAGGCACCGCCACCGGTAGCAAGCACCATGGGCCCCTCTTTGAGCAAACGGAGAATCACCCGTCGTTCGAGGTCCCGAAAAGCAGGCTCGCCATAAGATTCGAACAATTCCGGTATTGTCATACGTGCTGCTTGCTCGATCTCGTAATCCGCATCATGAAAAGGGAGCTCCAACATGGTCGCAACGCGTTTACCGATTGTGGATTTGCCCGCCCCCATGAGCCCGACAAGAACAAGCGAGCGACCATCGAGATGAGACAACAGTCGATGCGCGGTTTTTGCCATTGGACCAGTTTTTGAAAATCTGCTTTTCATAATTTCGTTTCGACATTTATCTCGGAATAAGTCAATCCCTGTTAATCTTTATAAGGCATGATAGTGTTTAAAACTTTTTCAATTTTGGATAATTTTGCGCCGGTATGCCCACTCTTACTCGTTTACTCATCGCTTTTGCTATTCTGGTTGCACTTGTTTATGCTGCAATGGTCGGACTTGTTTATATCGTAAAACCGGTAACCACCGATATAACAATCGAAATTCAACCGGAAAATCTGCATTTGCGTGATCGCTCCGCACTGTCTCCGGTATCAGAGTCTCACGTTTCAGGCGATAAAAATCCCGCAAATGACGAGGTAAACACAACTGATCAAGAAAACAAAAGTCAATTGTCCAGTGACCAAAATAACAAAGAGGCCAACACAAAGCCGAATGATGTGACGGACCACGGTTCAAATAATGTTAATCTCCGGAATACTCGGCAGCCTACCGGAAATTCGCCTTCCCGTCCGGAAACTCATGACATGTCCGCGCCTTCAAATACCAAGAAGGATAATAAATGAACCTCTCTGCAACAATCGACAATTTTCTTGAAATGATGAGCGCCGAACGTGGCGCCTCGAAAAATACACTTGAAGCCTATCGACGCGATCTTTTATGGGCTAATGAAGAACTGGCAGGAGCGGGAACATCTCTTATCGATACAGGCAGGGACCAACTTGCAAAAATATTGGCATCCATGCAAAAAGACGGTTTTGCTGCCACCTCCCAAGCAAGGCGTTTGTCGACATTGCGTCAGTTTTTCCAGTTTCTCTACGCAGAAGGTTTACGCAATGACGACCCGTCAGGCGACCTTCTATCCCCGCGCAAACATCCGAATTTGCCGAAAATTATCAGCGAAAAACAGGTGGACAATCTGCGTGATCTTGCTGAAAAAAATGCTCAACGTGCCGATTTCACTGCGGCCGAGCATAAAAAAGCGATGCGACTTCATACCATTGTCGAACTGCTTTACGCGACCGGCTTACGCATCAGCGAACTTGTCACTATGCCTGTCCGCATTGTTCGCGGTGCGCCGGATTTTATATTGATCCGCGGTAAAGGGTCAAAAGAACGAATGGTGCCCTTGTCGGGAAAAGCCAAGGAAGCAATCAAGAATTGGCTTGAATTGCGAGATAAAACAACGGATAGCGACAGTTCCTATCTTTTTCCTGCCCATAGCGAACAGGGATATATTGCGCGACAGGTTGTTGCGCGTGAACTTAAAATCCTTGCGATAGATGCCGGAATCAATGCCCATAATATTTCGCCACATGTTATCCGCCATGCTTTTGCCAGCCATTTGTTGCAGCATGGTGCCGATTTGCGCGTTGTCCAACAATTGCTGGGACATTCGGATATATCTACGACACAAATCTATACCCACGTTCTTGAAGAAAAGCTGCAAAGTCTTGTAAATGAGCATCACCCGCTTGCCGAGCGCTCTCATGCAGAGTAAAGAAAATGTTATGGTATTTATAAGACACCGTTAAAGCTTAAAACAAACCGCAAAATGGTATCATAAAAAGTTGGAGCCGATGTATAATTATCTTGATTTCGAAAAGCCGGTTGCTGATCTGGAAGGGCAAATCTTCGAACTGAAGAAAATAGCCCAGGAAAAAGGTAGCGTCGATATGGGGGATGAAATATCCCGTCTTGAAGAACGCTCACAAGCGGCCTTGCGTGATCTTTATAAAAAACTTACGCCCTGGCAAAAGGCGCAAGTTGCGCGCCATCCGGATAGACCGCATTTTCTGGATTATTCAAAAGAACTCTTTACCGATGTGACACCTCTGGCCGGTGACCGGAAATATGGCGAAGATGAAGCGATTCAAGCAGGTTTTGCCCGTTTCAACGGTCAGGCAATAGCCTATCTCGGACAAGAAAAAGGTTACGACACCCAATCGAGATTGCGCTATAATTTCGGCTCTGCCCGTCCGGAAGGCTACCGCAAAGCCGTACGTATCATGGAATTGGCCGATCGTTTTTCACTTCCGGTTATCACCCTTGTCGATACCGCCGGTGCCTATCCGGGAGTAAGTGCAGAAGAACGCGGACAAGCCGAAGCCATTGCCCAATCGACAGCAGAAACCTTGCGGTTAAAAGTGCCTGTGGTTTCTGTTATTATAGGCGAAGGCGGTTCTGGCGGTGCTATTGCAATTGCGGCTGCCAACAAAGTTTATATGCTTGAACACGCAATCTATTCTGTCATCTCTCCCGAAGGAGCGGCTTCCATTTTGTGGCGCGATGCCACACGGGCAAAAGATGCCGCGACATCTATGCACATTACCGCTCAAGATCTTTATAAATTGAAAATTATTGACGGTATTATTCCTGAACCACTGGGCGGTGCACATCGCAATAAGAAAGAAGCCATTGACGCAACCGGTCAAGTAATCGAAGCGGCATTGAAGGGCATGGCAGAAAAAGATGGAGACACTCTGAAAAGGGAACGCTGGGATAAATATCTGGAAATTGGCCGCTCGCTTGCAAAATAATATTGATTAGCCTGCAAAAATCCCGGTGGCTATTTCTTTGTCGGATGAGCTGACATCTGTCCCTTATAGTCTTGATTGAGGATTATTATTCCTGTGTTTCACGTGAAAACATCGGGTTTGGAAACTTTCCGACCAGCATTCATTATTTATATCGCGTGATTTTTTTGCAAACTTATCCGATTACTGAACCGACAGCGTGTGACACTATTATTTTGTTCAATTCTGTTTTCTCGATAGAAAAATCGTCATGTTAAAAAATAGATTTTATCCATGATTTTTATCGATAAAATATCGATAATTTAAAAACAGAATTTTTGATAGAATACTTTTCTCACCCGCCTATTTTATATGTGAAAATACATTAAGAAATTTTATGAAATCGTGCATTTTTGAATATTCATCATCTTTTAAACTTCCGATTTAAAATTATAATTATCCAAACTCTCTATAACTATCTCGCAAATTGGTCACTCAATCTCACCGACATTATTGCTGTTTTCGAATGTGGATTCGTGAAACGACCGGAAAGGGTCGTCCAAGCCATTTGGATCAAATATTGCGACCGGTAACGGAGAGGGAGTTCTTCCTTAAATTAAGTTCGAATATTATCGTTTATGACTTCTCGTGCGTTTACCCGAAGGTTTTGACCTTGTTATGGTTCCCAATGTCATTATTTTTGTTTTGCGCGATATAAAAGGCAGGATTCGCTCCATTGTGCGCCGCGAAACAGCAATACACCCCTCTGTCGGAGCAAACCCCGGCCTTGCCAGATGAAAAAAAATGGCACTGCCATTGTTTTGAATTCTGCAACGGATATTCCAATCCGGTATCAAAAGAATGTCATAAAGCTCATCTCTGCGACAAAGTTTTTCAGCGCTATTTCTGTAAGGCAACTTTACCCGACGGTTATAATTTGCGTCCCATGGCTGATCGCACCATCCGTCAGATAATTTTACACGGTGGAGCATTAACGCATGATGTGGTAAACTATGTAAATCATTCTTTTGAAAACCGCCAAGAATTGGCATAACAGCAATGGGTGTTGCGCCGTCACCTTCGCGTTTTCGGGCTGAAAAACCGTTTCTGCCCAAAGCGCACAGAAAACGATATTGGCCGATTGCCAAGATTCCTTTTGTTGTTGTACCGCATTTCTTGCGCACAGCGATAAACGAAACAATTTTTGGTGTTTTTAGCGGATTTCTGATTAAAGGCACTTGCATGATGTTCAGTTTTTCGTGATTGTGACTGCAATTATTACATAACGCCCGATAGCGTTTTTTATAAGGACAGAAAATGACCGATCGCACCCTTTTGATTGTAGATGATGACGAGGATCTGCGCTCTATTCTGGTAGAGCAACTACAAATGCATGAAGAATTCAATGTTCTTCAGGAAAGTACGGCTGCAAAAGGTCTTGAAACCGCAAGAAACGAAAATGTAGATCTCATTATTATGGATATCGGTCTGCCCGATCTTGATGGCCGTGAAGCTGTAAAAAAATTGCGTCAGGAAGGATTCCGTGCGCCGATCATCATGCTGACGGGTCACGATACCGATTCGGATACTATTCTCGGTCTTGAAGCCGGTGCCAATGACTATGTAACAAAGCCGTTCAGATTTGCTGTTTTGCTGGCTCGTATCCGTGCACAATTGCGCCAACATGAACAGAGCGAAGATGCAACCTTCCAGGTAGGGCCTTATACATTCAAGCCTGGACAAAAATTGCTTATTGACGAAAAGGGTAGCAAGATCCGCTTGACCGAAAAAGAAGCCGCCATCATAAAATTCCTTTATCGTGCAGGAGACAGTGTTGTAAGCCGGGATACTTTGCTGGAGGAAGTTTGGGGTTATAATTCGGGGGTAACAACCCATACTTTGGAAACTCACGTTTATCGCCTCCGCCAAAAAATCGAGAAAGATCCCGCTAATGCCCAAATCTTGATAACCGATAGTGGTGGCTATAGATTGAATCCGTAAACATCGGCGAATGCTTAGACAGTTTATTCACCAAAGCTTACGCTCCAAAGAAATCTCATGAAGTGGATTGGCCGTCATAAAAGGCCAATTTATGAAAGCCGGGGGGTTTTCGGTGGCAATTAATGATGACATTATTTTATTGAAAAAGTTCGACTTTTTCAGCAAAATGACACCAGAACAACTGCGCTTGTTGATATTCGGAGCCGAGCGACAGGAATTTGCTTCGGGAGAAATGATTTTCAAAGAAGGCGAGCTTGCCGAAAGTGCCTATGTCGTTCTTTCTGGAACTGTCAATCTTTACCGGCAAAACAACAACAATTCCGGACAACCGATCGAGATCATCAACAGAAATGCGCTCATCAACGAGCTTGCTTTGGTAACCGAGATCAACCGTCCGTTTACAGCTATTGCACAATCCAATTCAAAAGTTTTGGAAATCAATCGTATGGTCTTCCTTCGGCTGATAAAAGAGTTTCCTGATATTACCCGTTATATTTATGACTATGTGAACGAGCGGATTCACGAGCTTGCCAACAATATCAACCGGATGTCCGAACTCAAATAGCGCTAAAACCCGCTTTTCCACACAGGAAATACCGGATGCAACATAGTGCAAAACGGGAAATACCAAAAAATTTGGAAAGCGACGCACCTTGTAAAGACAAGCCTTTGGTTAAAAGCAGGTCTTCCCGAGAGAATCAGGAAAGTCCCTTCAGAAATAGAGGAACTTCATTGGCATTTCCTATCTCGCACCGGCAAAATCGATAAAATAGGTGCTACCTATAAGTGCAACAAATCAAGCAAGGCTTTACCAATCCGAACTCTCATGATCGCTTCTGATTTCGACAGCATGAGAAGGTTTTCGATTGGTAATCTGGGGTGACAAAGCCGGTATAAACACCCGGCGCGACTGGCGCCGATGTACCGGCAATCCCTGAAACAGGCGTTTTTGGGCTTCACAGACGATAATTCCGCCGAAATACGGGAAAAAGTTCCTCGCTAATGGCTCATAAATTGCCGAAAAACCACGCGCCAATGCACGACCGGACGGTGAAAAATAGAGCGCTTCGCCAATATTGACGACGCTAAAATTGGTTTCGTGTAATAATAATAACAATTGCTGGCGGCTATAAGGTTGGCCACTGCCAAAGGGTGTATGATCATTTCTGGCCCAAAGACCTCGTCTATTGGGAACAACAATGATAATGCGCCCGTTCGGTGCCAGTACACGCCACATTTCACTGAGCATTTCGCGGGCATTTTCGGCAAATTCCAGTGAATGCACGAGTATAATCCGGTCTACAGCAGAATCCGGCAAGGGCAAATCTTCTTCGAATACCAAAGCCGTTGCGACTTTTTCTGCAGAAGGCCACACACAGGCTCCTTGACGCGCCGGCATAAAAGCAAAACACCTCTCTGCCCGTGGTCTGAGCCATTGAAGATAGGGTGTAACATAGCCCAGCCCCATCACCCGCTCACCGGAAACATCACGGTCTTTTAATTTAAGTTTATTGGCAATGGTCGAAAGAACTTTTTCACCAAGCGATGTTTCGTAAAATGATCTGAACGTCAATATGTCCAAATAGCAACCCTAAAGTGTTATTGTTATTGTGCTTGATTTGAAGTCAGCGCACCTTGTTGGGATTGGGGCTGGGGGTTTTGTATCAAAGGCTGTGCCGGGGACGATTGCACATTCCTGTCCCAACAGCCCAGATTTTTTCCTCGTAAATTATGCGCGTCAATATCGACCAGCGCACGCTGATCTTCTTTCATCATAAAATAGCGCGTCCTTGTCTTTACTTCGATTTTTTGCCAGCCGGCACATTCTGTTGGCAGTTCAACTTTTTGAGTGGTGATTTTCTCGGTCCACGCCGTGGCTTGTGTTGCACAACCGGCAAACATCAAAAGGCATGGAAGAACCAATGTTTTAACAGACATAAAACTATCCAGCCTGCCCATGAAATTTAATCCAATCATTCGACTTTCACGCATTTTACTCGTGTGACCATACCAAACTTTATTCGAAAAAGAAAATATTCTGCACTTTAAGGTTAAATTCTGACAAAACCATGAAAACTATCAAAACACTGTGAAACACTTTCCCTCAAGCCAAAACCGTGACTACTTTTAAAAGACGCCGTTGCTCGCGATTAATTTGCGTTCGGTTAAATCCAACAAACAATGAAAGGACGTTTTATGAAACATCGCGCTTTAGGAAATACAGGTTTTAATATTGTTCCGCTTGTTTTTGGAGGCAATGTCTTTGGGTGGACTCTGGATGAGAAGCAATCTTTTACGATGCTTGATGCAATCGCCGAAAGCGGATTAAACGCTATTGATACAGCCGACGCCTATTCGACATGGGTTGAAGGCAACAAAGGCGGTGAATCAGAAACCATCATCGGGAAGTGGTTAAAACAAAATCCGTCCAAGCGAGACAAATTCTATATTTTCACAAAGGTCGGCTCGGATATGGGCGTAGCTGGCCATAAGGGCCTTTCCGCCCGCTGGATAGAACAGGCTGTGGAAGATTCTTTACGCCGGTTGAATATCGATGTCATTGATCTCTATCAGTCACACTGGTTCGATCCACATACACCATTCGAAGAAACTCTCGAGGCTTATAGCAAGCTTTTGAAAGCAGGAAAAATCCGCGCTATCGGCTGCTCCAATATAACGGCAGAGCAACTTGAAAATGCAATGCAAACAGCCAAGAAGAACAATCTTCCCAGCTATCAAACATTGCAACCCCAATATAACCTTTATGACCGGAACACATTCGAAGGAAAATTGGCCGATACTGCACAAAAATACGGTCTCGGTGTGATCACCTATTATAGTCTTGCTTCCGGATTTCTCTCAGGCAAATATCGTTCGAAAGCCGATCTTGCCGGACATAAACGCGGCTCGAGAGTTGAACAATATATCAATCCACGCGGCACGCGTATTCTGAACGCGCTTGATACAATCAGTGAAAAACATAATGTGACACAAGCCGAGATTGCCTTAGCTTGGCTTATTGCACAACCCGCAGTAACCGCGCCAATAGCGAGTGCCACAAAGCTTGACCAACTTTATAGCCTCGTCAAAGCAACAATGATAAATTTGAGTAAAGAGGATATTGAGGCTCTTAATCAGGCAAGCAGCTATTAAAACTCTGCCAAACACCACATAGGAAAGGACGGGGAAAACACTCGGGTAGCTTCTCCGTCCTTTCATTCAGGGTTATTTTTCTAGACTATTCGATTTTTGTAGGAAAAATTTTTATTATACCCGTCCGTACAGTATATATTCGCTATATCATTCTATGAATTGGTTCTATCCTGATATTTATCAAGACAAGTATCTATCAAAACAAGGGCGATGAGCATTCGTAGCCTATTTGATTAATCCGGATAATTTCACCAGGGAGACCGGCCATGACTGATAAAAATTCATCTCGAAAAGGACGCGGCGTTATTTATAGCTCTGTTTTGGAGACAATTGGTAATACACCGCTCGTCCGGATTGACGCATTTGCCAAAAAGAAAGATGTTAAGGCTAATCTTCTTGCAAAGCTTGAATTTTTTAATCCTTTGGCCAGTGTCAAGGACCGTATCGGCCTTGCTCTGATCGAAGCCCTTGAAAAACAAGGAAAAGCAAAGCCGGGGAAAACCGTATTGATTGAACCGACATCCGGCAATACCGGAATTGCGCTCGCATTTGTGGCAGCAGCAAAAGGTTATAAACTGATTTTGACAATGCCGGAAACCATGTCCGTCGAGCGACGCAAATTATTGAAGTTTCTGGGTGCCGAACTGGTATTGACCGAAGGTGCAAAAGGCATGAAAGGCGCTATCGCCAAAGCCGAAGAACTGGCTGCCAATAATCCGGATGCAATTATTCCGCAACAGTTTGAAAATCCCGCAAATCCGGAAGTGCATCGTCAGACAACGGCTGAGGAAATCTGGAACGATACAGATGGCAATGTCGATTTTCTCGTAGCCGGATTCGGTACAGGTGGTACTATCACCGGTATCGGGGAAGTCATCAAGCAACGCAAACCCGGTTTCAAAGTTGTGGCGGTAGAACCTAAAGATTCACCTGTGTTGTCGGGTGGGCAACCGGGGCCCCATAAAATTCAGGGTATAGGTGCAGGATTTATTCCAAAGATACTGAATACTAAAATCATTGATGAAATTGTTACAGTTTCAAGTGATGATGCTTTTCAAAATTCCCGCGATCTGGCACATATTGAAGGTATTCCTGTTGGAATTTCTGCCGGTGCGGCATTGACAGCAGCAATTGAAATAGGAAAGCGCCCTGAAAATGCCGGAAAAAATATCGTGATCGTTATTCCGGATTTTGCCGAGCGCTATCTTTCAACCCAATTGTTTGAAGGACTCGAATAAAACTTCGCCAGTCAAATCTCGCGGGCGGATTTCAAACGGTTACGCCCGTTGATTCGTCCTGCTTGGCCAACAAAAGACTTTGCCGGAAGGGATGAAGCAATACGATTTGTCGTCCGCGAACGCCTCGGGCGGAAGTGCCTTGCACTTCCCCTTGAGAAAGTTGCCAGGTCCTGGCGTAGCGCTTGTTGTTCGGGGCGTAATTGTGAGGAGCGTGTTTTATCGTCCATGAACCGTGGCCTATCATAGTTGGAGAAGCTTGACGCATTGTCATTTTAAAAAGCCTCCCCAGCATGTAGGCTTGTTCAGGAAATTACTTCTTTTCGTTCGCTTTCAACCAATCTTGCATTTGCGCAATTTCTTTTTGTTGAGCGGCAATAATCGTCTCGGCGAGCTTTCTGGCTTCCGGGTCTTTGCCATATTTTAGCTCGACCTCTGCCATATCGACAGCACCTTGGTGGTGAGCCAACATCATCTTTATAAAATCAACATCGGCATTACCGCTCATCTTGATCGACATATTTTTCATCATCGTTTCATTGACTTTATCCAAAGCCGACGAGGAAGCCGATAAAGCCTGAGAAGCGGTCGAAGCTGCGCCTTTTGCCATATCCATCATATTACTGTTCTCACTTTGCGCTGCTGCATAGCTGACTGACGCACAACAAATGCATAAGGTTGCGATAAATTTTTTCATTTTCAAATCCTCTTTTTATTGAAACGCATTAAATAGAATATAGTTCCATGTTTAGAACGGAATAATGCAATTTATTTGTCCATTAATAGTCATTTCCGCTTTGTATTAAAATTTTTAGCAAAATCGAATTGAAGATCAATTTTCAAAAGATGCCCTTTTTCTTATGCTTTCTTGGACTGTTTTTAAACGTGTCACATTCTGAACTGCCTAAACTTTTTCTCATGCAGTATCCAACATGGATTTATGGTTTCAAGAGGTCATCTATTTTTCGTAAGATCCGTTTCCATTAGACTCGTAGAAAATCATATTGATATTACCGGATTTGCCCCACAAATTTTCTAATGACGTTTTTTAACAGTCAGTATCGCACGTCTTTTATGGTTGTCTGCACCTCGAAATCGATTGAAATTCAGAGTTGAACGGAAATATTCATATATAAGAAGAATATTTGTTATAACCTTTAATATACTTTTTCTCCGTTCTATATATTTATCAATGCGAATACTACTATGCGATTTAACAAATACAAATTTAAAAAAATATTGAAACATTTTATATAATTTTAATTTTATTGAACTTGAATTATGTTTGATGAATAAAAAAATTATCTGTCATCCCGCTTATAAAAACATAACTATTCTTTAAGCGCTTTATACAATCTAACAAAACCGGATTGAAATTGCCGTTTGAATTTTTGTTCCGTTTTGTGTCGACTGATGAAAAAAGCGCGCCTTTGCGCTTTTAGAAAACTGAAATTGCGACAAGAAACTAAACGGCGGGAGTAGATAAAAGCCTGTTTTAAAACAACATGCTGTGGCGACGGGCGGTCAAAAGCTCAATAAAATTTCAGTAGCCTTTCAAGATAGTCTTTTTCACTATCAGGCAGCGCAGATTGTCCCAATTTTTTCCGGATTTCATCAAGAATGCGTCTTGCCCGTTGCATATCACTTTCTTGAGAAAGTCCATCTTTTTCCGATTGGTGTCCGGCAGAGCCTAGTTTTCGTCCGAGCGGATCTTTGGACGACCCGTCTCCGTCTTTTCCGGTTTCGCCATTTTTCTTCATGGCTTCCTGCATTTCTTGCATCAGTTCTTTTGCGCCATCGCGCATCGCATCCAAAGCCTGCGATTGCTGACCTTCAGATCCGGCTGCATCTCCCTGTTGAAGAGCCTCACCGGATTTATCCATCTTTTTTTCAGCTTCTTTTAATCCATCACCCGACTTGAACCCTTTATCGGATAAATCCTTGCCGAATTTTTTCAATTCCTGCTGAAGTTCATCTTGTCTTTTTTTCAGGTCATCAAGATCTTTGCGATATTCTTCCGGTGTTTTTTCGCCGCGTTCACGATCAGCTTCAAGGTTATGCGTATCATTGAGAGTTTCTTGCTGTTTCCTCATCAAATTACCAAGCTCATCAAGCTGCTTTTGCATCTCACTTGTTTGGCTTCCACTTTCTCCCGATCCGCCACGGCTTACCTGAAGATTGTCCATGAGTTGTTCAAGCTCGGACAAAAGCTGCTCGGCACCAGTGCGGTTACCCAATTTGGCCATATCTTCAAGTTGTTTCAGTTTTTCGGCGAGTTCATTAGGTGAAAGATTTTGCGCCTGTTGAGAAGGCTTTTGGCCAAGACCGCCGTTTTGTTGTTGTTCAGCGAGTGCGGTAATATAGTCATTCATCGCCTGACGCAAAGCGTCGGTCAAACGTTCGATTTCCTCTGGCGAAGCGCCATTTCTCAGAGCGTCACGCAAGGCCGCTTGAGCCGCTTTCAAGTTTTTTTCAGCCTGATTGACATTGTCTCCCTCGATACCGATGGCTGTCTGCCACATAAAATCGGCGACATTTTTCAAGTTTTCGTCGGTTTCTGCCAGGTGGAGTCGCGTCCATATGCTACGCAAGGCCAGATAATGGGTAAAATTATTGATTGTTTCTTCCGGCCGCAACGTTAAAGCCGACAACATATCAAGAACCCGATTGCGAGAAAGTGTATCAAGAGCAAGAAGGCGACGTTGTTCAACCACGGCACGGGCAAGCGGATTGCCGAAATTTCTTTGCGGCAATGTCATGGTTCGGGTTTCACTTCTTCCCTGATGACCGGCGCCATCTTCTGCAACCAGTGTCAAACGTACTTCCGAACCTGCCCAAGGATGGATGCTGACATCCTGCACTGTACGCGCTTCTCCTTTACCGCCACGCGGAATCATCAATTTGATTTCCGGTGCGTCATAAAGCGGATGGCCGGTTTTCCCGATAGCGGATGTCGGCGTTATTTCTACGTAAGCTTTCTCGACACCATAATCATCATCAAGAACATAATTGAGTTCCAGCGACCCATTGAGAATACGCCCCGGTTCCTTGGTAAGCCTGATAGTAGGCGCATGATCGGCAACAACATCAAAATGCCAAGTTTTATCATAATGGCGCGTTGTCAATGTCAGATTGCTCGACTTGGCGAGCACAGTCTCGAACGTTTTGCTATTCTGTTTTATGGTGTCAAAGCTACCTTGTGCAGAAATATTGACAGTCTTGCCCGATTGGCTTTCTGTCGACTTCAATGTCGCATCGCCACCCTCGACTACACGAATAGTCAGTTTGCTACCTTCCGGCACTTTGGCGTTCCGGATATTGGTTTCAGTTAAATAAATAGGAGCTTCACCGGTATAGGTAGGAGGAGTGACCCATGCATCCACCCGCATTTTTGATAAATCGACCGGTTGCGAAAAATCGAAGAGGTCACCCATTTGCCCACCGGAGGGACCAAATGAATAAGCAAAAGTTGTAACAGTAAAAAGAACAACCAATGCACGCAGTGCCAATGGGTCGACACGGGCAATTCCGGTGTCGGGCATACCTGCTTCGAGATTTTGCAGTTCGGCAGCCATACGCCGCTGATGTTCTTTCCATAGAACTTTTACAAAATCATTCGCCTCGCTATTTGCCGGTTTATCATAAAGAGCTTCAAGTGGCTGATTTTGCAGTCCGCTCGCTTTTTCAATCCGCTGATCGATTTCCTTCAAGGAAGGAAAACGGAAACCGGAAACAAAGAACAGAGAACCGACAGCGATAAAAAGCACGATCCATAACAGGATGACATGCGGCCAATAGGAGAGGCGATCGAAAATGCCAAGCCATGCCAAAGATAACAATATCAACAAAGCAAGAATGCTTGGAAGAATGCGTGGCCATAACCGTTCGAATGTCAGAATACACCACGCCGAAGCCCTTGCTCTTACAAGCGCTATCATATTTCCATGAAAAGGGCCTTTATCATTCCGCAAGATATATGTTCTTCCCTTCGCACCGGTTTTGCTACATCATAGCAATGAAACAAGCAAAGGCGAGACCCTTTGCAAATATTTTATATCACCTTCACTCGAAAATATTTGTTTCAAACCTCAAGAATTTTTCACCCATTCCGGTACATGGTCAAACCCTATCAGCTCTTCATATGAAATACGCGGACGAACAATGTCAAAATGGTTATCACTCACCAACACTTCCGGTACCAATAGACGTGTATTATAGGTACTTGCCATAGCCGCACCATATGCTCCCGCACTCCATACAGCCAATAAATCTCCGGCTTTCGGAGAAGGAAGATAGCGGGCAAGCCCCATATAATCGCCGGTTTCGCAGACAGGACCGACAATATCGGCTTTCATCGGTTCATCATTCGGATTCGGTTCTTTAATCGGTACGATGTCATGCCAGGCATCATATAAAGTCGGGCGAATAAGATCATTCATTGCTGCATCGACAATAACGAAATTTCTTCCTGCCCCATGTTTTATATAGATAACAGAGGTTACCAGAATTCCGGCATTACCGACAATATTACGCCCCGGTTCCATGATGATTTGAACATTGAGCGATGCAAAGTGTTTTTTGACAACATTTGCATATTCGGCAGGCGAGGGCGGGGGCAAGTTATCCTTGCGATAAACAATGCCAAGTCCACCGCCGACATCGACATGACGGATATCATGACCCTCGTCGCGCAGAACATGGACAAAATCCGCAACGAGTGAAAAAGCATCCTCGAACGGCTGCAATTCGCAAATCTGGCTACCGATATGAACATCAACGCCATGAACATCAAGACCGGGGAGTTTTGCTGCCTGTTCATAAACCTCGCGTGCGACCGCAATAGGAATACCAAATTTGTTTTCGGATTTGCCGGTAGCAATTTTCTTATGTGTTTTTGCGTCAACATTCGGATTTATGCGCAAAGAAACACGCGCTTTTTTCCCCATCGCTACGGCGCGGGCGGACAATTGTTGCAATTCCGGTTCCGATTCGGCATTGAAACAATGGATATCATGACCAAGGGCAAAGTCGATTTCTTCAACGGTTTTGCCGACTCCGGAATAGACTATCTTGTCAGCAGAAATACCGGCTTTGAGCGCACGACGCATTTCTCCACCGGACACAACATCGGCACCGGCGCCCTGTTTTGCAAGAAGGGTCAGGACAGCCTGATTGGAATTGGCTTTCAGTGCAAAGGCGACAAGCGCATTGGTGTCAGCAAAGGCCTGACGATACTGTTCAAATTGTTGCTGAATGGCTGTAGCCGAATAACAATAAAAAGGCGTTGCCACCTTTTTTGCCAAATCGGCAACAGCAATTTTTTCAGCGTAAAGATGACCGTTACAATATTGAAAAGCCTGCAATTAGTGCCTCTGCTTAATCAATGGATCAAGAATAAACGGTTTTTCCACTTTCGGTTTTTGAACCATTTTACCGTTAGAGTCCTCAATCATCGTGGACGGCGGCGGTTCGAGCGGACCTTTACGTCCGCAACCGGCCAAAGCCACGCCACAGATTGTGACAACCACCAAACCGGTCAGAGTTTTTTTCATGATCGCGTCTCTTTCAAAAATAGCAAGCATTACGCTCTATCTGATCTATTCTCAATTTAATCTACTCTTTGTGTAACGGTCAAATTCAAGCTTTGGCAAGGCGTTTTTTCCAATAATCGATCTGTCGTTGTACTTCCTGAGGGGCTGTACCGCCATAACTCTTGCGGCTCTGAACCGACTTTTCAACGCTCAGAACGTCAAACACATCTGCCGTAATATCCGGATTGATTGTCTTCAGATCTTCAAGGGTCAGGTCAGCAAGATCGCACTTCTTCTTTTCTGCCAAAGCCACAGCGTGACCCGTTATATGATGGGCCTCTCTGAAAGGTATTCCCAATTTTCTGACGAGCCAATCAGCAAGATCGGTTGCCGTTGAATAGCCGGTACCAGCTGCCTTTTTCATTATGTTTTTGTTGATTTCTATATCAGCAATCATACCGGCCATTGCAGCAAGCGAAAGTTCCAACGATTGGGCTGCATCGAAAACCTGTTCTTTATCTTCTTGCATGTCTTTCGAATAGGCAAGCGGCAAACCTTTCATAATGGTCAATAAAGCAATCAGTGACCCATTGATCCGTCCGGTTTTCGCACGGACCAATTCTGCCGCATCGGGATTTTTCTTTTGCGGCATAATGGACGAACCGGTCGAAAAAGAATCAGGCAAATGGATAAAATTGAACTGCGCAGTCGACCAGATGACAATTTCCTCGGCGAGACGTGAAAGATGGACCGCGCAAATTGCCGAAGCACTCAGAAATTCCAGTGCAAAATCACGGTCTGAAACACTGTCGATCGAATTTCTGGTAGGTTCCCTGAAACCAAGTGCTTTAGCGGTCATAAAACGGTCTGTCGGGAAACTGGTACCGGCCAGAGCCGCTGCCCCCAAAGGCGATTCGTTCATTCTTTCGCGTGCATCATACATGCGGGATAAATCCCGCCCGAACATTTCGACATAGGCCATGAAATGGTGACCCAGAGTTATCGGTTGAGCAACCTGCAAATGGGTAAAGCCCGGCATAATCGTTTCAACTTCCTGTTCGGCCCGCTGCAGCAGGGTTTCGATTAAATGCCTGATGGATTGAATGGTCTTGTCTGTTTCATTTCTCACCCAAAGGCGAAAATCCAAGGCCACCTGATCGTTTCGCGACCGGGCTGTGTGAAGCCTTCCGGCGGCAGAACCGATAAGTTCGGCAAGGCGCGCTTCGATATTCATATGAATATCTTCAAGCTTTCGGGAAAAAACAAATTTGCCGCTTTCAATTTCGGAAAGAATCGTTTTCAGGCCTTTTTCTATCTCGTCATAATCGGCTGCCGATATAATACCTTGTGCGGCCAACATAGCCGCATGGGCCGATGAACCTTTTATGTCTTCTTTATAAAGCTTTTTATCGAAATCGATCGAAGCGTTGATCTCTTCCATAATGGCTGCCGGACCCGAGGCAAAACGTCCACCCCACATCCGGTTGCTTGATCCACTGTTATTCATATATGTTAGCCCCCATCGAAAGGACGAAAAAATGGTTGCAAGAATTCCCGAAAACCTGAAATTTTCTAGAAAATTCCGGAAAATAGTTTCCAAGATTGCACTTGGTACTCTGAGCATATACGCGATAATGACGGCCTCTGACAACCAAGTTTACTCTTTTCCATCGCTGATTTCTGTGGCCCGAGCCGAAACCGGTTCGGGGTGCACAGCAAATTCCGGAAAAATAGATAAATTGAAGCAGTCTGCAGACGGGTTTTTCAAAAATATGCGTTTTGCAGACGAACCTTATAATGCAACCAAACTCACCTTCAAAGATGAAACCGGCAAAGATCATAGATTGGTAGAATTTTCCGGCAAAACCTTACTTGTAAACCTCTGGGCAAGCTGGTGTGTCCCCTGCCGCACCGAAATGCCGGAGCTCGCCAATCTCAAACGTTCTCTTGGTAATGACTCATTTGATGTCATAGCAATTAATATTGATAAAACTGCAAGCGATGAAAAAGTGAAAGACTTTTTGAAAAGCATAAAAGCCGAAAATATTGTTTTCTATCGCGACCAGTCGATGGATGTGTTTAATGACGTGCGCAAACAAGGTTTAGCTGTGGGACTTCCCATTACCATGCTGATTGATAAAAATGGCTGCCTGCTCGGTTCCTATAACGGCTCGGCACCATGGAGCAATGCTGATTCGGAAAAACTGATGAAAGCTGCCATGGAAACCGATAAAAAAGATTGATCATCGGCTTTTTATCCAAAACGGCACGGGAAAAATAACCAAGATATGAAATTGACCGGCCGAAAACCGGTCAAAGCCGGTTTTTGCTAAAATCAGGCTCAAAACCTTGACGTTTTTTGCGTTGCACAGCCAAATCGAGTGCCCCCAGAAATGCCGAGCGGTCACGGCCGGAAAACGGGCGTGGTCCACCGGTTACAACACCACTTTCCCTGAGATTTTCAAAGAGATTGCGTGTGGCCAATGCCGCGCCTATTGTGGCCGCATCAAAAAGCCGGCCAGAGGGGGAAATCGCCACTCCACCCTTTTTGACCACACGATCGGCAAGCGGCACATCATTGGTAACTACAATACTGGCCTCGTTGGCCTTTTCTGCAATCCAGTCGTCTGCCTTGTTGAGCCCTTGATCGACAATAACAGCTTCGAGAAAATCCTCGTTCGGTATTCTCATGAAGCTGTTCGAGACAATAAACGTTTTGATATGATAGCGTTCGGCTACCCGATAGGCTTCAGCTTTGACAGGACAGGCATCACCATCAAGAAACAACTTTATGATCATTTTGTCCGTCATTATTTTGTTGTCCGTCATTATTTTGCTGTTTTAGCCCTTCTTCTTTTTCCTTGTTCTGTTCAATTGCGCGCACCAATTGGCCAGGCTGTTGCTGACGGTTACGATAAAACATAATGGCTGCGTTGATTTCTCCACCAAGAATAAAAATGGCACTCAACATATAGAGGAAAATGATTGCCACCATGATCGAGGCGAGCCCTGCATAAGTGGAAACATAATTGGCAAATGTCGCCAGATATTGTGCGAAGAGCATGGAGGCCAAAACCCAAACCACCATGGTTACGCCAATTCCGGGCAAAATATCGGCCAATTTCCGCTTTCCGGCAGGAAGCCATTTATGGGCAATCAACAGACTGATCAACAGAACAACCACCGCAATGGCATAACGCCAGAAGCGGATAGTGCCAACATATTGGCCGATAACCGGATAATCATGTTGAAGAATATTGATAACAAGCGGTGCCAGCACCAGAAGAAAACTGATAACCATCAATCCTATCGTGCCGACAATAACGAAAAACAGACTTTGAAACCGGCAGAAAAACAGGCTGCGCCGATCAACCACGCGATAGGCACGATTAAGCGCGGTTCGCAATGCTTCCACGCCGTTTGAAGCAAAATAGGCTGTTCCGATGACCGAAATGGTCAACAGACCACCGCGCTGAATGGTCATGACATTGACGACTTCCTTGACAATCGGACCGGCGATTGCATCGGGCAGCATTTTCAAAAGCGCATTGACACTTTGCTGGGTATAGGCACGTGCACCAATAAAACTTGCGAGTGATGTTGCAAAAATCAGGAAAGGAAATAGCGCCATCAAACCGGACAAAGCTATATGACTGGCAAAAGCACTGCCAGAATCACGGAAATAGTGGCTGACAGCGTTATATAAAATGCGCCAACAAAAGCGTAAGGGTCTCGGCTTCAAATCAATGTCTTTCCCGTTAATCAACCCGAGCATATGAGGCTGATCGCACAGACTAACGTATAAAATTATTTTAATTGAGAACGCAATCTAAACAAGCATTACAATAGCTATTTCAATGTTTTCCCGTCATTTGATCGCGTCAGAGACGCTTTAATGGACTTTGCTACAGGCAATTCTATCTATATTTTTAAAAGCGACAGACGATTTCCCGAGGAGTCCAAAATGGTCAAAATCAATAAAATCTACACGCGTACAGGTGATGATGGAACAACCGGTCTTGTTAATGGTCCCAGACGCTCGAAAGCCGATTTGCGCGTTGATGCTTATGGCTCGATTGATGAAACCAATGCGACAATCGGACTTGCCCGTCTCGAAACGGTAAGCGAGCTCGACAAAATGCTCGAAGAAATACAAAATGACCTGTTCGATCTCGGGGCCGATCTGGCAACACCTCAAGAAAGCGAAAATAAAACAGATTTGCGTGTTTTATCCACCCAGACAAAACGACTCGAGGATGAAATCGACAGGTTGAATGAAAAACTCTCGCCCTTGAAATCCTTTGTTTTACCCGGCGGGTCCAAAGCATCAGCCTATCTACACCTTGCCCGCACTGTCGCAAGACGTACCGAACGGACCATTGTTGCATTGAGTGAACAGGAACATGTCAGCAAGGATGTTCTAGGCTATATCAACCGGCTTTCGGATTTTCTGTTTGTTGCTGCCCGTTATGCTAATGATTGTGGTAAAAATGATGTATTATGGGTACCGGGAAAGAATCGCTAGAGGAGGAACCAGCGCATGATAAAGACGGTCGCTATTGTCGGAGCAGGACAAATGGGGGGAGGAATTGCCCAAACTGTTGCGACTGCCGGTTTTGAAGTTCTCCTTTACGATATTTCAGCCGAACAGGTTGAACATGCCATTTCGACGATAGAATCAAATCTTGCCCATCTCGTTAAAGCCGGAAAAACGAGCGAGCAACACCGGCTTCAAACACTCGAAAAACTTTCAACCCGATTGACTATCGATGAGTTGAAAAATGCCGACCTTATCATTGAAGCTGCAAGCGAGGATGAGAATATCAAAAGGGATATTTTCATCAGTCTATGCGAGAATCTTGCCCCAGCAACCATTCTGGCCACCAATACATCGACCATTTCGATTACCCGTCTTGCCGCAACTACAAACCGGCCGGAAAAATTCATTGGCACGCATTTTATGAATCCGGTGCCACAAATGAAGCTTGTTGAAGTGGTGCGTGGCATTGCAACCAGCGAAGAGACCTATTCGACAATCTGCGATTTTGTCACTTCAATCGGCAAAACTTTTACAGTTACAGAAGATTTTCCGGCCTTTATCGTCAATCGTGTCTTGGTGCCGATGATTAACGAAGCGATCTACGCTCTTTATGAGGGTGTGGGAGATGTCAATGCAATTGATACAGCTTTGAAACTCGGGGCCAATCATCCGATGGGTCCATTGGAACTTGCCGACTTTATCGGGCTTGATGTCTGCCTTGCTATTATGCATGTTTTGCATCAAGGCTTATCAGACTCGAAATATCGTCCTTGCCCCTTATTGATAAAATATGTCGAAGCCGGCTGGTTGGGGCGCAAAAGTGGCCGTGGCTTTTACGACTATAGCGGTGAAACACCAGTCCCCACACGTTGAGGCTTCTTAAAAAGCGAGAAGGCATAAAGCGTTATCAAAAAACAAAAACGATAAAATAACGGCTTTGAACTTCAGAAATCTCACGACTCATAATGAAATAAATTGTTACACCTCGGAAAAGAGTTAAAGCCACTCTTTTCCGGCTTCCGGACAAAATTCTTCAATGACCCGTTCGTGAAAAACAACAAAACTTGTCGAAAAAGCCTTTTTTAAAGGGTCTTTCAATCCTGCATTTTTTTGGAAACTCGAAGATAGTCCACTTAGGGAATTTGATGACATGTAAAGCTGATGGCTTTTGTGAAGTTGGCTTAACGGAAAAAAACAAAACATAATCAGTTTTAAAACCGGTAAGCAACAAAACATAAGTCACTGAACGCAAGTGTTTTCAGGCCATAACGCTTGGTAAGACGCGTCAAATCGAATGCCGTAAATTCTTAACAAAACCGCTTTTTAAAAAAGTCAAAGTTTCGCTAAAAAACGAATCAGCTACGCAATTTTTCAGGGATAATACGATCGGGTGGACGATGGTGGTCGATAAAAGCTCTGATATTGATGATGACTTTTTCCCCCATATTAATCCGGCTTTCGACTGTTGCAGACGCCATATGCGGCAAAAGCACTACTTTGCCTTGCTTTGCCAATTTGGCGAGCGACGGACTGAAATTCGGTTCTTTTTCGAAGACATCAAGACCTGCGCCGGCAAGTTTGCCATTTTCTATCTGTCGGGCAAGGGCATTTTCATCAATAATTTCACCACGAGCCGTGTTAACGACGTAGGCCGTTTCCTGCATCAAAGCGAGACGTTCCGCTGAAAGGAGATGGTAAGTCTTCTCGGTAAGCGGGCAATTGATTGAAAGAATATCAATCGTCTTCAACATATCATCAAGATCGGCCCAATAGGTCGCTTCAAGCTGTTCTTCAATTTTTTCGCTGACGCGGGCGCGATTATGATAATGAATTGAAAGACCGAATGCTTTAGCGCGGCGCGCAACCGCTGTACCGATACGCCCGAGACCGATAATGCCGAGTTTCTTTCCATAGATGCGCCGCCCCAACATCCAGTCCGGCGACCAACCCGGCCAGATACCGCTTTCATTCAATACATTGGCACCCTCGACAAGGCGACGTGGCACCGCCAGTATCAGTGCCATTGCCATATCGGCAGTATCTTCTGTTTGAACATTCGGGGTGTTGGTCACAAGGATACTACGACCGGTTGCCGCGTTAATGTCGATATTATCGGTACCATTGCCGAAATTGGCAATCATCCTGAGATTATCTCCCGCCTGATCGATAAGGTCCTTGTCGATAATATCGGAAATTGTCGGCACCAGAACATCTGCACGTTTTACCGCATCAACCAGTTCCTGTCGTGACATTGGCCGATCTTGTTTGACAACCTCGGTATTGAAAAGCTCGCACATGCGTCTTTCAACCTGTTCCGGAAGCTTGCGTGTCAAAATGACCAACGGTAATTTTTTCCCCTGCATAGAAAACCTCGAAATATTTCCAATATTTTTCGCGATTATTGAGACCTCTTTAACCAGCACTATGGCATAGGATCATCAGGCTGTCATGAGTCTGGTCTGCTTATAGCAGAAAAGATACCAAAGAACACAAGAGAAGAGAGGCACACACAGTGGACAGTTTCAGCAAATTCCGTTTTTCGAACCTCGGAAGAATGTTTTGTTCAGCAAGCATTTGTTCGATTCTGACGGGTTTGTCCTTGTTAGTTTTCCCCGTTTCCGCCCTTGCAGAAGAAGCGGCTCAGGAAGCTTCCCAGAATGTGGGGCCTAGCGGTTTGCCATTGCCGCGTTTTGTTTCTATCAAACCGGCGCGTGTCAATGTACGTGTTGGTCCCGGACGTAATTATACGGTCGTGTTCTCTTATCAAAAACAAGGATTACCTGTGGAAATTACACAGGAATATGACCAATGGCGCAAAATTCGCGACTCGGATGGCGATGAAGGTTGGGTTTACCAGTCCCTTTTATCAGGCCATCGCACGGCAATGATAACGCCTTGGCAAAAAGACAAATCCAAGCTTGCCCCCATGCGTCAGGAACCGAGCGAAAATGCACCGCTTGCTGCCGAACTCGAGCCCGGCGTTATCGCTTCAATTCATAAATGCGACGGTAAATGGTGCGAACTCGACGTCAACCATACACGCGGCTATGTAGCCCAAGACCAACTTTGGGGTGCCTATCCCGGCGAGACCGTCAAGAACTGATTTTTCTACTGCTGATAGCGGCTTTCAAATTGCGTCCGCCAGAATCATCCGGTTTTGATGCCCATCCACAGTGATATTGTTTCAGAATATCGGTTTAACTCTCACAATTTTTTAAAAAAATTATACCGGCTTTTTGGGATGTCGCTTTTAAAACATATGCACATCTTGTCCAAAAACCGTTTCACACTTTTTGGGATGTCGCTTTTAAGTGCACGCACATCTTGTCCAAAAACCGTTTCACACTTTTTGGGATGTGGCTTTTTTAAGTGCACGCACATCTTATCCAAAAACCGTTTCACACTTTTTGGGATGTGGCTTTTTTAAGTGCACGCACATCTTATCCAAAAACCGTTTCACACTTTTTGGGA
>NZ_JACFSK010000002.1:0-13225 GCF_016100455.1 Bartonella sp. M0283
GCCCTCGTTGTGGCGCTCATATAGACCTCACTTCCTCCCAGAGTCAACAGCCTTTTCCAAAAAAAATAAACTTTTTTTCGTTTTTGATGTCGATTCAATCTAAAATTGCGCCGGCTAATGATTACACCGTTAAAAATGACCTTTTCCGAATTCGGTTCCGCCCGAAAATTCCGCTTTGAATGACTTTTTCGGATGAGAAAAACAGCATTTTATAGAAACAGGAATTTAAAAACCGCAGTTTTTCGGATGGAAAAGTGATTTTTATCGAAAAATATGCGTTTTTATAGAATCAGTTTAGTTGGCTAACGAATCGCCGGCGAATCTTTCCAAGCGAATCTTTTGCTATGCAGGCATTTGCCGGAGAGTTTCCTGCTGATTCTTATAAGATTGTTTTCCTGGGCTATAAAACCACCAATAAAAATGCTGCCATGCGGTTCCGAATTGGGCATTGGTTATGATTCTCGGGTCATTGTTTGAAGTAGAGTTTCCGCTTCGGGATAACCCGCTCAGGGACATTGGCTCGAAACACTCGAATTCAGTCTTTGTTTTTCAATTTTTAGTTTTCACTTGGCAAAGATTGTAACCTTTGTACGGTCCAAAATGCGGATATGGCGCAGAGGTTCCATTCGAGAAGCAAATTTTTAATCGTCAAAATTTATTTGCGTGTGAGGCAATTGACCAGATTGTCGGCAAGGTTTGCAATCAACTCGGGATAAAGTCCGGCGCCTTCAGGTAAAGATTGCCCCAAAGGATCGAGCATACCAACTTTGGCAGGAGTATTTTCGATGACAATATCGACCAATTTATTTGGATATTGTGGTTCGGCGAAAACACACACCGCTTTTTGTTGCAAAATGGTGTTTTTGATTGCGCTTATCCGTTGCGCACCAGGTTGACGCTCCGGATCAAGTGCGACCGAACCTATGGCATGAAGACCGAAGCGATGTTCAAAATACCGATAGGCGTCATGAAAGACTATAAAGTTCTCGTCACTTACCGGTGCAACGGATTGTTTTATGTTGTATTCTGTTTCGACAATCACTTTATCATATGCGTTTGCATTATTATGGTAGGTCTCGGCGTGATCGGGATCTTTCTTCGCCAAAACGTCGGCCACATAAGCGACGACCTTTCGGGCATTTTCAGGATCAAGCCAGAAATGAAAATCCATGGCATGTCCGTCCTTGCCCTTATGGTCATGCCCATCGGTGTCCTCTTCAAACAAGCCCCCCTCCCTGATCGGGAGGAGTTCAACTCCCGGAGCTGCCGAGAGCGCAATCATCCGGTCTTTGACTCCCAGATTTTCTATTGGTTTGGTAAGGAAAAGTTCCATATCCGGATTTGCTATGAAGATAATATCGGCTTTTGACAATATTTTTGCATCTGACGGTTTAAGCGCATAGCCATGTTCAGAGCCGGCCTGTTTTACAATCAAAGCCGGCGTGCCGAGTTTGCCCATAACCGCTGCGACCAAAGAATGGAGCGGCTTGATAGAAACCACTACTTGCGGCACCGAAGACGCTTGTGCGCTTAATCCTGACAAAGAAATCAGCGAACACGCAAACAGGACATAAAAGAGAGACCGAAACAATTTCATCCTTCAAATGTTACTTTATTACATTACGATTTTGTATTAAGCCTGATGTTGAAAAAATTCAAGGATTTTGCCCATCAAGCTTTGGTGTATGCCGGGTCAAATGACAGCCTTGAAGCGGGCAAATTTTGCATTGGAACGTGATCGGGACCTCGCGAGGTCGGAATTGAACGCGCCAAAACGGCACCGAAGGATGAAACAATGGATAAAGAATGGCTGCTGTCGCTCACCAAAGCAGGCATTGAACGCAATGGTCACTGGCTTGTCCATGATATAGATCTTGATATTTATCGTGGTGAAATTGTTACATTGATCGGTCCGAACGGTTCGGGAAAATCAACCACAGCAAAAATGGCACTGGGGATTTTAAAACCATCCGCGGGCACTGTGAGCAGAAAAGCCGGCTTGCGCATTGGCTATGTACCGCAAAGATTGGCGATCGACCCATCTCTACCTTTGACAGTTCGCCGGTTTCTGACATTGACAGCCAAGCTTGATGCCAACGGGTTAAAATCGGTTTTATCCGAAACCGGTGTTGACGATTTGATAAATGCCAATGTTGCTGATCTGTCGGGCGGGGAATTGCAGCGCGTTCTGCTTGCCCGCTCGATTGCGAGAAAACCTGATCTTCTTGTTCTCGACGAACCTTTGCAAGGGGTCGACTATAATGGAGAAACCGAACTTTACGGGTTGATTGCGAGCCTGCGCACCAAACTTGATTGCGGCATTCTTCTCATTTCCCATGATCTCCATATTGTCATGGCTGCGACCGATCGTGTGATTTGCCTGAACGGTCATATCTGTTGCAGCGGGGCACCGACCGAGGTTGCAAAAAGCGAAGCCTATGGGCGTCTGATCGGCGCTATTCCGGAAAATGGTCTGGCACTTTATGAGCATCATCATAACCACCGGCACAACATTCATGGTGCTGTTATCAGCTCTTCGGATAACAAGCCGACAAGGAATATCGGAGCCAACGACAATGGTTGACGACTATCTTGTAAGAGCATTTTTGGCTGGAATCGGCGTCGCATTGATGGCCGGGCCACTCGGCTGTTTTATTGTCTGGCAAAAATTGGCCTATTTTGGCGACACCATGGCCCATTCGGCTTTGCTCGGTGTGGCTTTTGCATTGCTTTTCAATATTGATACGGTACTTGGTGTTTTTCTTGTTGCTGTTATCGTTTCCATTGCGCTCTTTATTCTTCAGGCAAAGGAAAAACTTTCGGGCGATTCGCTTTTGGGGATTCTTGCCCATGCAACGCTCGCCATCGGACTTATCCTGATCGGATTTATGACCTGGACCAATATTGACATCAATAGCTACCTGTTCGGGGATATTCTGGCTGTATCCCGCACAGATGTATTGACGGTATGGGTCGGATGCGCGGTCATTCTCATTGTACTTTATCTTTTATGGCGGCCGCTTCTGGCACTGACGATCAATATCGACATGGCAAAGGCTGAAAATATGAAGCCGGAACGCGCCCGCTTCATCTTCATGCTGCTCATGGCCATTGTCATTGCCGTTGCCATCAACATTATCGGCATACTTCTGATTACGGCACTTCTTATTATTCCTGCAGCGACCGCCCGGCGTTTCTCATCAACCCCTGAACAAATGGCCATTCTTGCCTCTCTGATCGGTATTGTCGGAACGGTTCTCGGGCTTTACGCCTCGATCAGGTTTGACAGCCGTTCGGGCCCCAGCGTTGTTGTTGCACTGTTTATCCTGTTCATTGGAAGTCGCCTCATTACCGCTCTAATCAGGGAATTTTCCCATGACCGTTAAGCTCACCCGCAACCAGACGCTGGTGCTTTCGGTTCTGGAAAAAGAGCGGGCTCCATTAAGTGCCTATAAGATACTCGACCGGCTACGTGGCGAAGGCTTTCGCGCACCTTTACAAGTCTATCGCGCACTTCAAAAACTGATTTTGGAAAAACGGGTTCACAAACTTGAAAGTGTCAATGCTTTTATGGCCTGCTCGCACCCTGACCATCAAAAACACGGACTTACGGTTTTTATCATCTGTGAACAGTGTAATCGGGTAACCGAGATCGAAAATCCGATTCTTGCGGGCGACATTCTAAAAATGACACAAAAAGAAGGCTTTTCTCCCCGTACAACAACGATTGAAATTCAGGGATTATGCACCGAGTGCAACCTCAAACGGGGGTAATGCGTTTTCGCTTCATCCATTTGATTGACGGTTTCAACCGTTTTGGATAAACACCGCATTCTTTCATCAGATCTGGAAATTTGTACCATGCCAGAATTCTCGAACAGCACGCCTAAGACAATGCCGACAAAACAACGTCCGCACAAGAAGATTGCCATCGTTATCGCCATTATCGTTGCCATTATAGTTTTGTGGCTGGGGTTTAAGTGGCTTACTGAATGGCGGTTCCTCGTTACAACAGATGACGCCTATGTTCAGGGTGATATTGCCTCGATTGCCCCGAAAGTTAACGGCTATATCAATGACATTCCGGTTGAAACCAACCATTATGTCAAAAAAGGCGATGTGCTGTTTCGTCTTGATGATGGCGATTATAAAATCGCTTATGACGAAGCAGAAGCAAAACTTCAAACGCAAAGCCGCACGCTCGCGCGTATCGAAGCGCAAATTGTCGCTTCGAAAACCTCGCTTGATGAAGCCAATGCACAAAAGGACGCTGCCAATGCAGTGGCCGTCAATGCTGATATTACGTTAAAGCGTGCAAAAGAACTGAATGTCGGGAGTTTCGTTGCAAAATCGGCTGTCGATAATGCCCAGTCGGCTTATGATCAGGCCGTTGCCAATGTCACGCGCGCCAATGCGCAAATTGCTGCGGCGGCTGCCAATATCACCGTTCTTGAAGCGCAACATGACGAGGCGGTAAGCGAAACGAGAAGCCTTGAACTGGCACGCGACAAAGCCCGTCGCGACCTTGATTTTACCGTTTTGCGCGCGCCCTTTGATGGTGTTTTGGGAAATCTCGCCGGTAAAAAAGGTGACTATGTCGTCAATGGACAGCGTTTGGCCGCACTCGTTCCTGTCAATGCGCTTTATATTGACGCCAATTATAAAGAAACCCAACTTCCTTCAATCTATGGCGGTGAAAAAGTTCGCATCTCTGTCGACGGGCTTGATGGCGAAAGCTTTGAAGGCACAGTCGTTTCATTGTCGCCTGCATCGGGCGCTGTTTTTTCACTTTTGCCACCACAAAATGCCACCGGCAATTTTACCAAAATTGTCCAGCGTGTTCCGGTCAGAATATCGATACCTGAAAATATTCTGGCAACCGGGCGCATTCGTGCCGGCATGAGCGTGGTTGTGAGCGTCGACATGCGCACAAAACCGGAAGGTGCAAAATCATTGGCGACAAAGTGAGGTTTTGATGACCGCTGCCAGTCTCCCCCACACGGAAGATCATATTGAGCCGAAAAAAATCGTGGCCTTCGTGGCCATGGTTTTTGGCATGTTCATGGCAATCCTCGACATCCAGATTGTTTCTGCCTCCTTGTCGGAAATACAGGCAGGCCTTTCGGCAAGCTCGGATGAAATAGCCTGGGTGCAAACATCCTATCTCATTGCCGAGGTTATCATGATCCCGCTATCGGGATTTTTGGGTCGGTTGTTGTCAACGCGTGTGCTTTTTACAATTTCGGCCGCGGGTTTTACTGTTGCTTCGGCCCTTTGTGCAACGGCCGGCTCGATCGAACAGATGATTGCCTATCGTGCCCTTCAGGGCTTTATCGGTGGCGGCATGATTCCGAGTGTGTTTGCGGCAGCTTTTACCATTTTCCCGCCTTCAAAACAGCCGATTGTTTCTCCCATTATCGGATTGGTGGCAACGCTTGCCCCCACAATTGGACCGACAGTTGGCGGTTATCTGAGCCATGCTTTTTCCTGGCATTGGCTGTTTCTTGTCAATGTGCCCTTCGGTATTCTCGTAACCATTGCCTCATGGAAGCTCATCGATTTTGATAAAGGTGATAGCTCGCTTTTCCAATCCTTCGACTGGTTCGGTTTGATTACCATGGCGACCTTTCTCGGCTCCCTTGAATATGTGCTTGAAGAAGGCCCGCGCAATGACTGGATGGAAGACGAAATGATCTTCCGTTTTACAATTGTTATGGGCGTTTCTGCTATTCTGTTTTTCTGGCGGGTACTGACAGCCAAAAACCCGATCGTCGATCTCAAGGCCTTTGTCAATCTGAATTTTGCACTTGGTTCGATCTTTTCTTTCGTTATGGGTATCGGGCTTTACGGGCTTACCTATCTTTATCCGCTCTATCTTGGCGAAATTCGCGGTTATGACGCCTTGATGATCGGGGAAACGATGTTTGTTTCCGGTTTGATGATGTTCTTTTCTGCCCCTATTGCCGGTTTTCTTTCGACCAAGCTTGACCCGCGTTTAATGATGGGGCTGGGATTTGCCGGTTTTGGCTGGGGCACATGGCTTGTGACCGGAATGACAGCCGACTGGGATTTCTGGGAACTGTTCTGGCCGCAAATTTTGCGCGGAGGCTCGCTCATTTTGTGTATGGTGCCAATCAATAATATCGCACTTGGTACACTTTCCGCCGAAAAGCTTAAAAATGCATCCGGTCTTTTCAACCTCACCCGTAATCTCGGTGGAGCTGTGGGGCTTGCAATCATCAACACCATTATTATGCGGCGCACAGATTTTCACTATGAGCGACTATCGGAAAGCGTGCAATGGGGAAACCAGCAGGCAGTTAACCTGTTGAACTCTTTGGCGAGCCGACTTGATATGGCAGGCTTGAACCCTAAAGATTCGGCTTTGATGCAGCTTTATAATATTGTTCGCCAGCAAGCGACCGTTATGGCTTTTATTGACGCCTTCTTTATTCTGACCCTCCTCTTCGCAATTTTGACACTTCTGGTCTTCGCTGTGAAAAAGCCGAAGACATTAAGTGGCGCAGTCGGCGGCCATTAACGCAGGAAACATTGGAAAAAAAGCAAAACCCGATCTAGAGTTTTGCTTTTTTTATTCTTCTCGCGTAAATATAATTTATGACAATTACCGCTGAATGGACATTTCCAACCGATATTCTGCTAGCGCCCAAAAGTCTTGCAGCACTTGGCCCTGTTTTCAAGAAAACCGGTGTCGAAGCCATAATGGTTTTGACAGATCGTGGCCTTAGCCAATCACCAGCTTTAAAAAAACTGCTCAAACGTATCGATAAACTAAAATTGCCATTCGGTGTTTTTTCTTCGCTTGATGGAACAGCATCCCGTGAAACATTGGAATTGACTGTGCGCCTTTATTTGAGTGGCGGTTTTAATGCAATCCTCGCCTTTGGCGGCGGCGCAACAATGGATCTCGCCAAAATGACCCGCCTGTTTTGTGCTCAAGGTGCCAATGTCAAAACACTTGAAGTTCCCTCCATTTACACAGCGCTTGCACCATTGATCGCACTGCCAACGCTTGCCGGTAGCGGCGCCGAAATCAGCGATAATGCCTATTTGATAGATAATGCGAAAAATACCGGTTTTACGTTTTATGACAAACGTTTAACACCGACATTTGTTGTTGCCGATCCGGTTTTGACAGGAACTGCGCCGGCAAACTTCATTTCCGGCGCCGGCATGAATGCGCTTACCAATGCGATCGATAGCTGGTGCATCCCCACATTCAATCCTGTCTCGGATGCTCTGGCACTCGAAACAGTCCGTCTGATCTTTAATCATTTGCCGAAAGCCGTAAGTGACCCTTCAAATAATGAAGCGCAAATTGCCCTGTTGTCGGCCTCGCTCACCGGTGCGCTTGCAGCAAAAAAAGGCTTAAAAATTACCAGTGCTCTCGCCCGTTCGATAGGGAACCGTTACCAGACCCATTTCGGCATGACTGCAGGTGTGCTTTTGCCTTATGTCATGGCCTATAACCAATCGGCCATTGGAAATAGAATTGCGACACTTGCCGAACGCCTCAATATAAAAGGTGGTTTTAACGGCTTTATCCGCCATTTGTTGAATTTACGAAAAGCCGCCAATGTCCCGACAAAATTGGCAGGCCTGACAAAAGACCAGAAAATCAAGGCAAAAGACAAGGCATTGATTGAAAGTGTTGCGGTCGAAGACCACGGTTCCGACGAAACTTCTGTTCGACTCACCAAAAAAACAGCACTTGCCATTTTGAATGCGGCAATTGCCGGAAAAATGAACCGCAAAAAATAGATAATTCGTTTTTCCGGCACTCGGAACTTGAATAAGAAAATTCTTATTGGATTTTTGACTTTTTCACTTGGCCACATGTGCGCACAAGAAAATCCGTCATTAAAAAATTAGCGCAACATGGTGCAACTTCACGATGATTGCCTGCCCCTTCCAAACTATCGTCTTCTTAGCAAATTATTATCGCTTTTCGGCCAGTCAGTCTGAAGTCCTGCTCCGGAACCTTATTCAACGTTAAAAACCGGATCGACAAGAAAACAGAAGGGCATTTTTCAACTTTAAACAAAGATTGGGAAAATTTGTAATCATTCGCTTGATGATAATCATCAAGATCTTTTCTCTAAAATGACATCCTTATTTCAAATATCTTAAATAAGCAGGAATAAAGCCGAATAAAAAAACGCCCGCAGAAAACTACGGGCGCAAATTGCTGCTTATATCGGGTTTTGACCTATCAGATGACATAAGACCGGATCGGCTCGAAACCGTTAAAAGCTACAGAAGCATAAGTTGTCGTATAAGCACCGGTTCCTTCAATCAGGATTTCATCACCGACAGTGAGTGAAATCGGCAAAGGATAAGGTGTTTTTTCATACATGACATCGGCGGAATCGCAAGTTGGTCCGGCAAGCACACAAGGTACCTTTTCGTCACTGTCCTTGGCTGTTTCAATCGGATAACGGATGGCTTCATCCATTGTCTCGGCAAGACCGTTGAATTTGCCGACATCGAGATAAACCCAGCGCAACTTGTCGTTTTCCGATTTTTTGGAAACCAGTACAACTTCCGAGCGGATAACACCGGCATTGCCGACCATACCGCGACCCGGTTCAATGATTGTTTCAGGAATACGATTGCCGAAATGTTTTGAAAGGCTATCAAAAATTGCCAAGCCATAAGCCTGTGCCGAAGGCACGTCTTTCAAATAACGTGTCGGGAAACCACCGCCCATATTGACAAGTTTCAACACAATGCCTTCCTTGGCCAGCGTTCTGAAAACTTTGGACGCATCTGACAAAGCACGATCCCAAGCCTTCAGATTTGTCTGCTGTGAGCCGACATGGAAAGAAACGCCATAAGCATTCAATCCCAATTCATGGGCACGGCGCAAAACCGAAACAGCCATTTCAGGAACACAACCGAATTTGCGTGAAAGCGGCCATTCGGCACCTTCACCATCTGTTAAAACGCGACAGAAAACACGTGCACCGGGGGCAGCACGGGCAACTTTTTCAACTTCTTCGACACAGTCGACTGCATAAAGCGAAACACCCAATTCATAAGCGCGGGCAATATCGCGCTCTTTCTTGATGGTGTTACCGAAAGAAATACGATCCGGTGTTGCACCGGCATCAAGCACCATTTCGATTTCGGCGACAGTGGCTGTATCGAAAGATGAACCAAGCGACACCAACAAACGTAGAATTTCCGGTGCCGGATTAGCTTTTACTGCATAAAAAATGCGTGATTGGGGAAGTGCTTTGACAAAGCCTTCATAGTTTTCACGCACCACATCAAGATCCAGAATCATGCACGGGCCTTCAGGGCGTCGTGTTGCGAGGAAATCACGAATACGTTGAGTTGCCATTTCGGTTCTCCTTAGGAAACCTTTCGGGTTCCCCAAATCTTGCTTCTCGTGGCATAAGTCACGATCAGCCCATGGACAAAGTGCAAGGCCTATATTCGTTTCAACCGGTTATTGGAGGTACCGGAAAAAACTCCATAAAACTTGCGGCGATAGAACAGCGCGCTAACGCATTGCTCCGCTTTGTCTGCCTTTTGATTGGAATAACGAAAACCGCATCCGCACGGAAGGCAATGAGGTGTGCCTCTTCAGTAATTTCGACTTTTGGACAGCCGAAAGACACCAGAAAGGCCCGCACCGTCGTTGCTTCAAGATGTCCCCATTCTTCCGGTTGGCCGTAAGAATGACTGGAGCGGTTAGGTCCAGGTACCGTACCGGTTTTTCTCACCATTCGAGGACCGGCGGACACCCACAGGCACGTGCGACTTTGGGCAAAGATGCATATAAGCGCAATGGAGCAACCTTTCAATATTTTTTTTGGCCTTTAGGCAATTTTATTTAAGCCCATTGCAATATTGACCATTCTGTTATTTTCAACACAAAACCGGTGGCGTTGACAACGAAAAACGGGGTTCGCAAAAACCGGCCTTATGTTTCCAAGAAACCGGCCGTTGTTAAAAGCCAAGTGTTTCTGTTACTGAAAAAGAGCCTCCAAGTTTTTTAAAAAAACAGCTTTTGGGCATAGCTTTTGAAAGGGGATAAAACTCTTGGGGTTATTGACGAGAATACGGGGTTTTATAGAAGTGGTCGTAGCCGGCGGTTTTTCGGCCGCCGCGCGCAAGACACACAAATCGAAAGCGCTCCTTTCAAAGCATGTCCATGAACTTGAAGACGAATTGGGCGCTGTCCTTTTGAACCGGACAACCCGCCAATTATCTTTGACTGAAGCGGGCCATGCTTATTATCTTCGTGCTTTGGAGATTATCAAAGAACTTGACGATCTCAATGACACAATTACCGATTCAAGCAAGACCCGACGCGGGCGCATAAAAATCGGTACATCGCGCACCTTTGCCGATGCGCCGATTGGTCAATCACTCATCGATTTTCTGTCAGCTTATCCGGAGATCCACCTTGATATCAGCCTTGATGACCGGTTCGTCGATCTCATCAATGAAGGTTTTGATCTTGCAATCCGCATTACCGACATGCAGGACTCCTCCCTCATTCAACGAAAACTCATGTATATCCGTTCGGTTGTCGTTGCCTCTCCTAAACTCCTGGAAAAGACAAATGTTCCGGAAACACCACGCGATTTGAAATCGCTTCCCTGCCTTGTCGACAGAAACAACCTGAATTCCGACCATTGGCTGTTCAAAGATCGTGACGGAAGCCCTTTTTCTGTTGCTATTTCAGGACGCATGGCAGCAAACGGCCCGGTCATTACAAAGCGGGCTGCCATTGCCGGTATAGGCTTTGCCAAAATTCCACGATTTATAGCCGAAGAAGAATTGCGGGATGGTCGTATCAAAACTGTTCTTGATGATTTTATGACGGACGGTGCAGGCCTTTATGTGGTTTATCCGCAAAAGCGCTATTTACCGGCAAAAGTGCGCATGTTCATCGACTATCTGGTCGAATGGTTCAAAACCTATGAACAAAAAGGAAAAACACAAACCGGCGCTTCCGACTTGTGAAACACGCCCTTCCCTTCAATAAAAAACCTCTCCCTTGAACCGGAAGTTTCAAAGAAAAATCGGGCAACCCGAAACGAAGTGCCTGATCAAACCTCTATTTAAAAAAACAGTCCCGATTTTTGAGTCCCGCAAAGCTTTAAACCTCTAATAGGCATTCGTGCCCTTACAGCGAAGAATTTCTGGTTCGGCTATTGATTTGTTCCGGTTAATTCTGCGCCCTTCAAAAGGAGCAAATAAAAGGGGCCCCGTAAAAAAGAGGGCCGAATAAAAATGAGACAAAGTCAGTTACATGCATTCTGCTTCATGAGCAGAATGCACAATTTTGACAGCAATATTTCCGCTGCGCCTTTGCTTTAAGATCGCGACAAATACAAAGAGGATGGCAAGAAAACTAGCGTAAAAAGCTTACAATCGCCTGTTCGATATGTTGTTCAAGATCTTTTGGAAGTCCGAGTTTATCCATAAGATTATCAAGATATTGCCGATTATCCGGCTTATCCGGATCAAGTGTCATGCGGGAGGCCACATAAAGTTCGGTTTTTTGTTCGTCTGTATTCACATTGCTGACGAGATTGTCGAGATCAACGGGCTTGTTCAATTCATCCATCAAAAAGCCGGCCGTTTTCTGGTCAATTCCGGAACTTGCAATTTTGTTTTTTATCAACTCCCGTTCCTTGTCATCAACATGGCCGTCGGCTTTGGCTGCCGTTATCATTGCCCGAACCAATGTCAGGGCAAAATCGCCATTATGGTCAGCACCGGTTTGACCGATTTCTGTCATATCCACTTTGGAATTGGCATTTTCGTCGTGTTTTTCAAAGTTTTTCAATGCATTGAAGGCAACACTGGCAATTGCCGCCAAACCGCCTCCTTTTATCAAACCTTCAAGAATATTGCCTTTTTCGTTGCCACCAAAGAGCCCGCCTATGAGATCAACGACCGAAAAGTTCGAAGATGGGGTCGAGGAAGTCGATTGGTTTGCACTGTCTTTGGAAGCGGTATTATTAGGGGAAGCGGTATTGTCAGGCTTCAGCAAATCCGAAAAAATCTGTTTAGGGTCAATCATCGTCGTCTCCGTTTCGTGAAACTCCCGCTTCTTTGAAAAAGCTAGATAGCGCCCTCTCTCCCCATTACAAGCATCACGCAAGAGAAAACGGACGTCAGCAATTTCTGCGTCCCCGTTTTAAGCGAAAGATGACATCTTATATTGCTGTTTCAGGATAAATGGCCTTTTGCAATCGGCTGATATATTGGCAATTGTCCGGCTTTTCAGGAAATCAATCATTTCAATCCGTACTTTTTATGTGTTCATCCGGTTTCACGTGTTTTATCCGTTATCGCTTGAAACTCCGGTATCACTTCAACTTTAAGTATTTTTGACAAAGCCGACACGAAACTTGTCCGAACACTCTTTTCTAAAGCTTGCCTTACGCTTATAAGAATTAAAAAAGCTTTTTGGAGAACGATAATGTCTCAGAAGACCGAACGTCTTTTACCTATTCTGCTTGGACAAAGTGTTATTCCGGTTCTTGTTATTGAACGATTGGGAGATGCAGTGCCGGTTGCACGTGCCCTCGTCGAAGGGGGACTGAAAGCGATCGAGATCACATTGCGCACCCCCGCAGCGCTAGATGCCATCCATGCAGTTTCGGAAGATGTGCCTGATGCCATTGTCGGAGCCGGTACAATTTTGAACGGCGACCAATATGTATCGGCTGAAAGTGCGGGGGCAAAATTTATTGTGAGCCCCGGACTGACCGGCGAACTCATAGACGCTGCCGAGGATAGCGATATACCGCTCCTTCCCGGAGCCGTTACACCGAGCGAATTGATGGGCGCGCTCGAAGAAGGCTACCAATGTTTGAAATTTTTCCCGGCAACGGCGGCCGGCGGCATTGATTTCGTCAAATCGCTGGCTTCCCCCTTTGCCGAGGTAAAATTTTGCCCGACAGGTGGTATTTCGCAAAATAACGCCGCCGATTGGCTGAAACTGCCCAATGTTGTGTGCATTGGCGGCTCGTGGGTGGCACCGAAAAAACTGATTGATGCCGGTGATTTTAAAGCCATTGCCGAACTTGCGAAAAACGCATCAAAGTTGACTGCCTGAAAAGCTGGTGGGAAAACAACAGGCCAAGCTCATTAAAATATAAGAGCTTGGTAAAGAAATATAAAAACTAACTCGCCAAAGCGGGCGGAATTGCTAATAAACAGGCAGCCCTTGAGC